>DAIUET010000001.1:0-21831 GCA_036845045.1 Gemmatimonadaceae bacterium
TCTTCGAGGGTGGGCTCCTGAACGGCAACGTGCGGATGGACATGGCCGGCGCTAAGGGCGCGTCGACGCCGGTGACCCCATTGCGAAACGTCGGGGGAGCCGACTAAGAGCCCTTTCCACACGATGTGGAGGACTCAAGAGTTCTCCCGCACATCATAACCGCAGCTCCCGCAACACAACGAGGATCTCTCCACGTGCGTGGAAGTTTTTCCTCAACACTGTTGGTATTCGCGGTGAACGCTGCCTGTGCGGGAGAAGGTGATCGACAACCGCGACTGTCTTTCGCCTCGCACTTCTCACACCTGGTTCCGTTTCGGCTCCGGCCCTGAAACGGTGACGCCTATCAGGGCGCTCGTGTGCACGACAGCATGGGCGCATCCATCGGCCACATCCTGACACTCACGGCTTCATCTGGACGAACATCTGAGAGTACGGACGGCTGTCTCACGACCTTGTCATTGGGCACGGTTTTGAGTACAAGACGCAGTCGACCGGATAACCCGATACGTCCCTCGCCTGGCAGTGCCGTGATCGATCTTCCCCGTGCCTTTCTCAAAGCGGCTGGAACCGCATTGGATCAGCAGCCGCTGCCGGAGTTTTCTCCGTCAGGCGCCGAGACAGGAGTGGTGCAGATGGTCATTGTCGAACGCTCAGCGGCCCGCATCGACACTGAAGTGCGACAGCGTCTCGACAGTGTGTGGAAGGAGATGGAATCTGGAGCATTGTGGTCACTGGTCTCCCGGAAGGCACGGGATCGGTGACTGTCCGCGCACTCGACATTGCCCAGCGCATCGACCGGCTGCTTGGCGTGGCCGGTCACCCGGATTACCCGGCGGCGCTAAACGGTCTGCAGCTTGACCATCAGGGCCCGGTGCGGGGGATCGCCGCGGCGGTCGATGTGTCGGAGCGATCGATCCGCGGCGCTGTGGAAGCCCGGGCGAATTTCCTGATCGTCCACCACGGCCTCTTCTGGGGAGGGGCGCAGCCGATCGTCGGTGGCAGCTATCGCAGGTTCAGATCCCTTTTTGAGAACGACATTGCGGTGTATTCGGCGCACCTGCCCCTGGACGCTCATCCGGAGTTGGGGAACAACGCGCTACTTGCCCGCGAATTCGGCCTCACGCCCTCGCGCCCGTTCGCGAGCTATCAGGGCGTGCCGATCGGCATCGGTGGTGATGCGGACATGCCTACGGACGCGATCCTCGCGCTCGCCGACACGTTCGCGCGGCGCTTCGGCGGGCGGGCGCGAGCCAGCGCCATCCCGCCCGGACATCGCACGCGTCGCTGGGCGATCTGCACGGGCGCCGGCGCGTCGAGTGAGACGCTGCGTGAAGCGGAATCTGCCAGCATCAACACACTGATCACCGGCGAGGGCCCGCACCACACCGCTGTCGAAGCGCCGGAACGTGGCGTCGTCGTGATCTATGCTGGTCACTACGCGACCGAAACGCTCGGCGTGAGCGCCGTGGCCGAACGGATCGCGAGCGAATCCGGTGTTCCCTGGAGTTTCGTGAGCGCACCGACCGGCCTGTGACAGCGGCGCTCGAGCTCTCATCGCGTCGTTGTCATGTGCGGCGGGGGGTGCACGCGGTGGCCCGTGATCGCGACGCAACAGGTCGAGCGATGCTGGGCGCCGCGTGACCACAGGCAGTGAGGCGCGGCTTCAGCTGGGCGTTCTCTCGTTCGCCATCGTGCTGTCCATGGCACCGTGGTTCGCCGCCACGGTCGTGGCTGGGCCAATCGCTGCCGACCTTTCACTGTCGGCCTGGGAGGTCAGTTGGCTCACCCTTGCCGTGCAGTTCGGCTTCGTGGTCGGCTCCCTGGCGAGCGCGGTTTTCGTACTCAGCGATCGGTACAGCCCGCGTCACCTGGCAGCCGCATCCTCCCTCGTGGCCGCCGGAACTACGGCAGCGATTGCGCTGGCGCCGGTTGGCGGCGGGGAGGCCGTTCTCCTGCGCTTCCTTACCGGTGCGTCGCTGGCATGCGTCTATCCGCCCGGAATGAAGATCGCCGCGGGCTGGACGGAACGTTATCGCGGTACCGCAATCGGGATCCTGGTGGGCGCCGTCTCGGTGGGCTCCGCGGCCCCACACCTGCTTCGCGCCGGCTGGGACGTCGCGCAGTGGCGCCCGGTTGTGCTGCTCGCGGCACTCTCCGCCGCGGCAGGCGGCGTGCTCTTCGCAGTTGCCGTGCGAGAGGGGCCGTTTCAGGCTGCCTCCGCGCCCTTCGATCCGCACGCTGTGGGCCGCGTCCTGCGGGAACGCGATGTGCGCCTGGCGACGGGCGGCTACCTCGGGCACATGTGGGAGCTGTTCGCCATGTGGAGCACGATCGGGATTTTTCTCGCCGAGACTGGACGGCGCCATGCCGTGTCTCCGTCCTGGGCCCCCGTGCTCGCGTTCCTGGTTATCGCCTCGGGTGGCATTGGCTGTGTGGTCGCGGGAATACGCGCCGACCAGATCGGCCGCGCGCGGGTCACGATCATCGCGATGGCGATCAGTGGCGCGTGCTCGCTGGTCATCGGGCCACTCTCGCTGTGGTCCTACAGCCTGACGATTGTACTCGCGCTGATCTGGGGGATCTCGGTGGTAGCGGATTCGGCGCAATTCTCGGCATGTGTCGCGGAAGTAGCGCCACGGGAGTACGTCGGCACCGCGCTGACCATTCAGACCGCCTCCGGATTCCTGCTCACGATGCTCACCATCCACCTCGTTCCCGGATGGGCGTCGCGGTGGGGATGGGAGGTCGCGTACATGCCGCTGGCGATCGGACCGCTACTCGGGATCCTCGCCATGTCACGACTGGTAAAGCCGCGCCGTGCCTAACGATCAGAGCGCCGGGACGTGACGCCCTGGCGTGACGGCCTCCGGCGCGGCGCAGGAGTGACGGGGACGCGGTTGCGGCAGGCTCGCGGCGCGGGTTGGTACCGGATAACCGGACTGGCTGAGTCGTCCGCTGCCCTAACAGCTGTCGGTCGCGCTTCTCCATCGCACGACCCACGCACCTCGCGGCGAACGTTCAATCCACTCGAAGCTGAACCCGGCTTCGCGCTCCCGTCGGATCAGCAGGGCAAGCCGACCGGTCGACCGCACGCGAAGCGCGCCGAGCAGCTCGATCGAGCCCATGGTCTCCTCCGCTCCCACTTCGCGTGCGTGGAAAACATTGACCGGCTCACGTGTCGGGCTCTCTTCCGTCACGATCAACAGTTGTTCCTGCAGCGGATTGGCCTCCTGCGCTACCAGGCGCACGACCTCATAGACGGAGATGATCGTGTCGTTGCCAATCGTGAACCGATTGGCCTGCCGAACGGTGAACGGGCGCCCGCGAAACGCGGCGAGCGTATCGTCAGGCAGCCGCGACGCCGCGAGCGCACCAGCTCGCGCGCGGTCGGCGGAGTCCGCTGCCACCAGTGCCGGCAGCGAGTCGAATGGCGTGCCGTCTACTGTCCCCTCCGGGAAGGCAATCCTCCATGCCGGCACCGGCACTGAATCCGTCGCCAGCGTCGCCATCGGCCACCCGGCGCAGGTGGAATCATAGTGCAAGCCGGAGATCCGGCCGCTACTGACTACCTGGGCCCCGTCTATCAGTGCCAGCCGCGTGCCCTCGACATTCCAGATCGCAGCAGTGAGCGTGTCCAGCAGCTGCACGTCGCCGTAAGCAGGGTTCACCACCCACGCCTGTGTGCCATTCGGCGATCGGACAGCGAAGAGGGCGCCCGCCGCCCGGTTCCACGTCGACACGCGAGGTGGCAGAGACGGGTCGTCGGGGGGCAACGATTCCACCACGGTCGTATCGTCAGCCGGCGGGGGCTCCCCGGCGCAGGCGACGGCCAGGACCAGGGTCAGGGCCATCCAGGGACGTACGGCAAGTGGCATGGGCGTAATCTGCGGCGGCCGGAGCGGGCGTCAACAGACTCGCTAGGCAGACGGGCCATCACGCCGGAGCGACGGAGTGACGACGAAGGACGGCCCGCCCGTCGGCGGCTCGGGGTGCCGGGCGCGCGCAGCGGTGGGGCGGCGGTTCACAGTGGGACGGTACCATCGCCTGAAGGTGACTCGTCAGGCAGCGACGTCGGGATCGGCGGGAGCAGGGGGCCCGCCAGGTCCCAGTGCCAGGCCTCACGACGCTCGCCGGTGCGGGGGTCGCGAAGCGGCTTTCGCTGCAGTCGTTCGACAGGCAGTCCCGCGCGACGTCCCCACGCAAGCAGGCGGGTCCTGTCGGTCGACACGAGGTGCGCCATCGGTCGACCGAACCACACGTGACGATGGAGCCACAATCCACCGTCCATCGCGTGGATCATACCGTCGCGGCGTCGGGCGAATTCGCGCGGGTGGAGGTCAGCGTCCGGTTCGTGGGGCATCTGGCCCCACGATAATCACGTGCCCTACTGACAGAAGAGTTGGCCCTCTACCGTCGCGGGCGGCATCGGGGGAACTGAACCCATGAAAATCGAGCACTCGATAGGGTAGGCAAGGGGGTGCGTCACCTTCGCCGACCAGCCGGCGGGACCCACCGTACCCCAGGTGATGGTTACGCCGGGGGTCAGCTGCACATTCAGCGCGGCTGTGTTGCTCGAGTACGTGAGATGCTCGTAGAAGTAGCCCTCCTGCGCCGTCGCAAGGTTGCGCAGGTCGGACTTGAGGCTGGCAGCGTTGGCCTTTCCCTTGGTCGACTGGAACTTGGGAATGGCAATAGCCGCGAGCACGCCGATTATCACGACGACAACCAGAAGCTCGATGAGTGTGAACCCGCGGCTCGACCTGCGCATAGCAGTCTCTTCTATGGAGGGTTTCCCCGTACCGACGCGCTCGCTTCAGGAGGCGTCACTGCCCGTATCTTGGCAACACCAGGGCCGCGCCACCTTGCCATGCGTAAGTGGTTGAAAAACAACGGGTTGTCCAAATGCCCGGTTGCAGTGGACGTCACGCGATTCGTGTCCATTCGCGAGAATCGGGGCAGCTTGCGAGAGGCCGGATACTTCCCGAACGATACCCGAACCCGTCGGTCAGGCCTTCGCCTCCACCCAGTTGGTTCCGACGCCCAGGTCCACCACCAGCGGTACCGTCAGGTCCGCCGCCCCTTCCATGGCGTTGCGGACGATCGCGGCCACCGGGTCCACCTCGTTAGGCGGCGCCTCGAGCACCAGTTCGTCGTGCACCTGCAGCAACATGCGTCCAGCGAGGCCCTGCTGCCGGAGTGCGTCGTGGATCCGGATCATTGCCACCTTGATCAGGTCGGCCGCCGAGCCCTGGATGGGCGCGTTGGTGGCGACGCGCTCGCCGAAGGCCCTGATGTTGAAGTTCCGCTCGCGCAGCTCCGGGATGTACCGCCGCCGATGGAAGATCGTCTCGACGTAGCCATGGTCCCGCGCGAACTGGACCTGGGAATCGAGGTATGCGCGCACGCCACCAAATCGCGTGAAGTAGGTGTCGATGAAGCTCTTGGCTTCTGCCTGCGTGATCCGGAGCTGTCGGGCGAGGGCATTGGCGCCCTGGCCGTAGATCGTGGCGAAGTTGATCGTCTTGGCGCGCGATCGCATTTCACTGGTGACGTCGCCAACGTCCACGCCGAAGATGATGGCAGCCGTCTGGCGGTGAATGTCGCCTCCTGACCGGAACGCACTGACGAACGCCGGATCGTCGGAGAGGTGCGCCAGCAGCCGCAACTCGATCTGGGAGTAGTCCGCGACGAGGAACTTCCATCCGGGCTGCGCGACGAATCCGCGGCGGATGTCCCGGCCGAGTTCCCGACGGATCGGGATGTTCTGCAGATTCGGGTCGCTCGACGACAAGCGGCCCGTCGCGGCGACAGTCTGGTTGAACGACGTGTGCAGCCGCCCGTCTTCGGGGTGCACCAGTTCCGGGAGCGTGTCGAGATACGTTGACTCGAGCTTGGCAATCTCCCGGTAGTCCATCAACAAAATCGGGAGTTGATGTCCTTCCTCCGCGAGCTCCTGCAGCACGCTCGCATCGGTGGATGGACCCGTGGGCGTCCGCTTCAGCACGGGAAGGCCGAGCTGATCGAACAGGATCACCCTGAGCTGCTGGTTCGAGTTGATGTTGAACTCGCTGCCCGCCGCGGCGTAGATCTCGCGCTCGATCCGCTCGCGTTCCGCGCGGAAGCGAGTCTGCAGGGAGCGAAACCAGTCGATGTCGATGCAGACGCCGGCGCGCTCCATGTCTCCGAGCACCCGGGACAGCGGCAGCTCGATGGTCGTCAGCAGGTCACGCTGTCCGTGCAGCGTGAGTTGCGCCTCGAAGATCTCGCGCAGCCGGAGCGAGGCTTCGGCTTCTGCGCCCGAGAACTCGGCGACGCAGGAAATCGGCGCCACGTCCATCGGCACTTCGTCCTTCCCCTTGCCCACGAGCACCTCGAGGCTCGCCATCGGGTGGCCGAGAAACTCCACCGCCAGCAGGTCGATGCCATGCGAGCGCCGTCCGGGATCCAGCACGTAACTCGCCAGCATCGTGTCGAAGGTGAGGCCTTCCAGCGTCACTCCCGCCCGTTGCAACGCGGACGTGTCGAACTTGGCGTTATGCGCGGTCTTGCCCACCTGCGGATCGGCGAGCAACGCCCGCAGCGGCTCGAGCCCTGCGTCACTCAGCGGCGGCAGGTTCACCGGATCCGGAGCGCCTTCGGCGAGCAGGCGGGCAGCGATGCTGGCGGGTGGCGCCGTCTTCGCGCGGGACGTGCTGGCGGGCCTGGAGGGCACGGCGCCCAGGAGGTCCGGCTGTTCAGGACGCGATGGACGGTGCGCGAATGGGAGATACCAGGACTCGCCCGGCACCAGCGCAATCGCCAGCCCGACGAGCCGCGCCCGGAGCGAGTCGGTGCGCGGGGCCGTGGAGGGTTCCGGCACCGTCACGGTACGGAATGCGAGGTGGCCAACGCGTCTCGCCTGCGCGACCAGCGCGGCCACGTCGCCGGCGGTGTTGACGATCCTGGTGGTAATGGCCGGGCGCTCGGCAGTGGCGCGTGGCGTATCGCGATCGAGGTCGCGCAGGAGCGTCGTGAATTCCAGCTCGAGCAGGATCGATCGCAGCGCGTTGATGTCGGAGCTCTTCGTGCGCAGAGCGTCGGGGTTGAGGGCCACCGGCACGTCATCGCGGATGGTGACGAGCGACCGCGAGAGCCTCGCCCGGTCCGGATGGGCGAGCAACGCCTCCCGCGGCCGCTTTCCTTTTACTGCGGGCGCCGCGCTCAGGATGGACTCCAGATCGCCGTACTCATTCACGAGGTCGCGCGCCGTCTTGTCGCCGATGCCCGGCACACCGGGGACGTTGTCCGAGGAGTCGCCGACCAGCGCCAGGTAGTCGACCACACGCTCCGGGGCGACACCGAGTCGTTCGTTTGCGTTGTGCACGCCCACCCAGTGTTCCTCGACCTGGGCCGGGCCGCCGCGGCCGGGGTTCAGCAACCACAGTCCCGGCCTAACGAGCTGCTGGAAGTCCTTGTCCCCGGATACGACAACGACCTGGAATCCGTGCTCGACGCCCTGGCGTGCCAGCGTCGCAATCACGTCGTCGGCCTCGTAGCCATCCACGGCGATCACGGGCACACGATAGGCGTTCAGCAGTTGGCCGATGCGATCGAGACCGCGATCGAAGTCGGCCTGAAGTTCCTCGTTCAGCTTCTGGCGCGTCGCCTTGTACTCACTGAAGACCTCGTGCCGGAAGGACGTGCCGGCGTCGTGCACCCAGGCGATGTAGTCGGGCTGGTGTTCCGTCTTGAGGCGCTGCAGGAAGTTGACGACGCCCCAGGCCGCGGACGTGTTCTCTCCGCGTGAGGTGGTGAGCGGACGGGAGAGCAGCGCAAAGAACGCCCGGTAAATGAGGGCGTAGCCGTCAACGAGAAAGAGTGTCGGGTGACCTGGGCGGTTCGGGTCGGGAGGTTTCGGCGGCAATGCGCGTGGGATGAGGTGGATTCGTGGAGCGAAAGAAAACGCCCGCCTGCGACGTGCGCAGGCGGGCGGTTGGTGCGGCTGCTGGCGGCGTCGAAGCGCTGCCGTGGAGCTCAGACGCGAGTCACATTGGCCGCGTGGAGGCCCTTGTTGCCGGACTGGATTTCGAACTCAACCACCTGTCCCTCGGCGAGAGTCTTGAATCCATCCATTTGGATCGCGGAGAAGTGAACGAAGACATCTTCGCCCGACTCCTGTTCAATGAACCCGTACCCCTTGGCGTCATTGAACCACTTGATCTTCCCTCTCGCCATACCAGGTGCCTCCCTGCTCGGTGAATCGGACCCGCACAAAAATGGTTACGGGACAAACCGCTCTGGTTTGCGGCACCCTATATAGAGCGACCCCGGCGGGCTGTCAAGAGAACCCGTTGCGCCACAACGCGATACCGGCTTGGCCGATATCGGTTTCTGATCGCCTGGTTCGTGAAGGGGGGCGCAAACCGCTGTTCACTGCAATATGACGCGCCTCACAACTGTCTCGAATTCGGATTCGGAAGCCAGTGTCATCCGCCACCTTCCGAATCCTGTCTGGTCGACAAAAACGACCTGGAGACGGTGGGCTCGATACTCCCAGATAAGGGTCTGCCCTCGTTGCCCGACGCTTGATATCGTGGGCTCGTAAACCTGATCGGGCTGGCCCAGCGCGACGACGACGCGGCCGCGATCGGTGAGCCAGCCGGCCTGACCCTCCTCCCGGAAGCGGACGTTCGCCTGGGCGATCCTGCTGAAGTAGTCCCGGAGCCCCTCGTGCGCCGCGGTCTGCGCGACTGGGTCCGTGTCGCGGAGGAAGGCCGCCCAGAGTGCGGCCCGTGATTCGGCGGGAGCGTCACGCATCGCCTGCAGTCGCTGCGACGAGACGTAATAACGGAGGTAGTCGAGCATCTGGGTGAAGGTCGCGACGGGAAGGTCCTCGCCAAACGCGACGAAGATCGGAATGCGGACGGTGTCCGCGGAAGCGGGCCGGTTGAGTCCAAGAAGCATCACTCCGACGCCGAGCGACGGGACTGGAACGGGGAACGTGGAACTGAAATGATCGCCGCGGCGCTCGAGGTGGACGGTGTCGCGCCACAGGATGTGGTTCGACTCGTCCGACTTCACCGTGACCTGCACAGGCATCGTTGACCCCTCACCGTAGCCCTCGGCGTAGATCATCATGACCGAGTCGCGACCGAATACCGCCGTGGACCGCGGGGTGGGTAGGATATTGAGAGGGGCGCCTCGCTGCTCGCGTGGCCTGGCCTCGTAGACGGGGACGGGGGATGACACTGAACCGTCCGCGAATCGGGGGACGCCGATTGTCGCTTCGACCGCGCTGCCACGGGTAGCCGATTCATCGCGGATCGTCAGCCGGATGTCGTACGTGCCCGGCGAAAGGTTCACCAACTGCCTGAACAGCACACTCTCGTCGTCACGCGTCGTTTCACGGAAAGCCAGCACGCGGACGACTTCGCGGCTTCGGAATTCCTGAACCAGGGTCGGGCCGCTCCGGACTTCGATAGCGACGTCGTAGGACGCGCGCCATCGCTCGCCCTCGGACCTGAAACGCAGAGCGCGGTTTGCGATTGAGACCGTCACGACGATCGACGTAGAGTCATCGGAGGGTCCGGCGAAGAAGGACAGCGACCCGACGAATGGCGTTTCGCCCGCCTCGGCCAGCAGTCCCATCCTGCGATACAGAGCGACCACATCCGGTTGCCGAGGGACGCGGCCAGTCGGCGTGCTGAGGATGGGTTCAGGCGCAGGGACGCTCCCCGTGGCGCCGCCGCCACGCTGTCCACCGCACCCGGCCACTCCCAGAAGTCCTGCGATCGCCGCAAGCGCGACGATGCGCGGCGCCCGTGCGCGGTGCATTTGAGCCTCCAGCATGGCGTTATTCGGTTCCAGCGCGCTCCATCCGGTCCCCTCGGGCACTGATTGCTTGCCGCCCCCCCACCGTCGCATTAGGTTCGCGCCCGTGGCCAAGGAAAACCTCGTCGGACAGAACATAGCTGGCTACTCGATTGAAGAGTTGGTCGGCGAAGGCGGTACGTCGGTGGTGTACCGAGCCGTCCACCCACAACATGGGACGGTCGCGTTCAAGGCCCTGCGCGACAAGATGCGCCAGGACAAGACCGCGCTCGCGCGATTCACGCGGGAAGCCAACTTCGGCAAGCGCGTCCTCCATCCGAACGTCATCCGGACGATAGAGACAGGCCAGGTCGAGGGTATCCCCTACCTGGTCATCGAATGGGCCGGCGGCGACCTGCTGGAGAACTACGCCAAGAAGAACGCGCCGATGCCGCGTGAAGAAGTGGCAAATGTGATCATGCAGATCGCGGATGCCGTCGGGGCGGCCCACCAGTCGGGCATTGTCCACCGGGACCTGAAGCCCGACAATGCAATGTACGATCACGCCACCGGCACGCTGAAGCTGCTCGATTTCGGGATCGCGGCAGCGACAGATACGTCCCAGGATGAGCGCCTGACCCGTGCCGGATACTTCGTCGGCACACTGATGTACGTGGCTCCGGAGGCCCTGTCCGGAGCGCTGGTAACTCCGGCGGCCGACCAGTACAGCCTTGCCACGATCGCATACCTCCTGCTGACCGGAGCGCTACCGTATCTGGCGAAATCGCCGCGCGAGATGTTCACGCAGCTGCTGTCACAGCCGCCTATTCCCCTCAACAAGGCGCGGCCAGGGCTGGACTTCGGACCGCGGGTGGAGGGCGTGATGATGAAGGGGCTCGCGCGGGAGCCGGGCGATCGCTATCCCGACGTGATGACCTTCGCCCGCGAGCTGCGCGACGCGCTGCTGGAAGCCCCCGGCGCGACGCCGGCGCGGACGGCAACGCCGGCGCAGGGAACGGCCGCCGTCGATGAGGGCCTGCTCTCGAGGATGAAGGGCCTGTTCCGTCGCGGGTGACGGCGTCCCGATACGGCCCGGTACCGCCATGGCGACAATGAGTGATCGCGCCACGCTGGTCCGGTTGCTGGCCCAGCGCTCCGTGCGGCGCGGCCGGTTCACGCTCGCTTCGGGGCGCGAATCGAGTCATTACGTGGACGCGCGCCTGACGACGATGAGTCCCGAAGGTCTGGCGGTGATCGGGCCGCTCGCTCTCTCCGCGATCCGCGAGCACCGATGGAGCGTGGATGCCGTTGGCGGACTTACGCTCGGCGCGGATCCGATTGCGTACGCGACGGCGCTGGCGAGCGTAACCTCGCCGCCCCTCGTGCGCGCGTTCACGGTGCGGAAGGAAGCGAAGCAGCACGGGACGGGCCGGCTCATCGAGGGACCGATGCGCGAGGGTGATCGCGTCGTGGTGATCGAAGACGTGATTACCACCGGCGGATCAGCGTTGCGCGCCGCGGAAGCGGTGCAACGTGCCGGGGCAGTGATTTCCGGAATCCTGGCGCTGGTGGATCGCGAGGAAGGCGGGCGGGCCGTGCTCGAAGGGCAGGGTTTCCAGGTGATCTGCCTGGCCACACTTTCCGAGCTGCTCGCACTGCCACCAGCGGGAGACGCACCCGCTCACGCTTCATGAGCAACGCGTGTCGCGACACGGGGCCCCGGTTCGAGTCCCAGCGGATCGAAGTGCCGTAAGCGGGACAGGTGAGGCAGGATGAGCTCATCGCGGAACCGCTGCAGCATGCCTTCGCCGTCGTAGCGCTGGCGAAACTCCATCGCGGTGAGCTGCAGCAGTGAGCGCAGGTGCCTGCCGAAGGCCTGTGGCGAGCTGTAGTCCAATTCGTTCGCCACCAGCGTCACGGAGAGTCCCGGGTTTTCGAACATCCGGGCCGCGCAGACCAGGCGGGCCATCGAGAGGTAGAACTTTGGCGCGGGAAGGCTGGCCCGCATGAACCGGCTCATGAGCGTGGAGGGAACAACGCCGAGGCGACTCGACAGCTCCTGGATGGTGCGGGTCTCGGATCCCTCCTCGAACAGGGCACGGAAAAACTGGTGACACCCGTCCGGAGCCTGCGACAGGTCTTCCGCCACGCGGGCCAGCGCAATGCGATGGATCTCCGTGGCCTGGTCGTGCAACAGCCCCGACCGCAGCTGCTGCCATCCGCGCGGTTCGCGGACGTCCACCAGCGTGCGCACTCCGCAGCGGCCGAGTACCAGTACGGTTTGCGCGGTCTGGGGAGAGAGATTCGAGAGCAGTGCGACGGCTGGTACGCGGGGAAACTCACGGACGGCGCGCGCGACGCGTGGCAGATCGTGCGTTTCACAGCGCGCGATGGAAACGAGGACCGCGGCGGCGCGATGATCCCGGAGGTCGCGCAGAGCGTCGTTCATCGTTTCGCGATGCCAGGCGCGATAGATGCCGTGGCCTGCCGCGTCCACGCGGAGGCGTTCGTCGGGCGTCAGCACGGTGGTGATGCGCGGGACGGGAGCGGGATCCTGATGCGTGAGTCCGTACATGAGCGACGGCGCCGGCGATCCGGGCGAAGCGGCAGGGTGCCCTCCGTGATGGATCGGTTGGCGACAAGCTGCGGAGCCCACGTCACGTGGGCGTCACGGCGCACTATATTTCGAGCCTGAGCAGCCGGGCAGTCGCAGGGGTTCGTTTCGGCGAGCACCTGAGGAAAGTCCGGGCTCCATGGGCAAGGCGCCAGGTAACCCCTGGGCACGGCTTCGTGCCGTGACGGATAGTGCCACAGAAAACAGACCGCCACAGAGGATCGTGGTAAGGGTGAAACGGTGGGGTAAGAGCCCACCGCGCCTTCCGGCAACGGAGGCGGCACGGCAAACCCCGCCGGAGCAAGGCCAAATAAGCGGCGAGGAGAACGCCCACTCCGATGAAGACGCCGCGGGTAGGCTGCACGAGGGTGGAGGAGACTCCACTCCCAGAGGAATGACTGCCACGGAGCTTCGGCTCCGCTACAGAACCCGGCTTACAGGCTGCTCAGCACGACGCCCAGGGTCTCGCGAGAGATCCTGGGCGTTGATACGTCAGCGACGTGCGACGTGCGAACAACCGATGAACCTCAGTCGACGAGACGGAGAGGCATCACCAGGCAGACATACTTGCCGGGACCTGCCCAACTCTCGGGCAGCACGGTGGCCGCGCGTTCGGCTGTCTTGAACGTGAAGCGCACTTCATCGGTGGGCATGTAGCGCAGGATCTCGAGCAGGTAGCTGCTGTTGAATCCGATGTCGAGCGAATCTCCGGTATAGGCAACCGGAATCTCATCCTGGCCTTCGCCGACATCAGGTGTCTGCACCGTGAAGCGGAGCAGGGCGGTGTTGAACGACAGCTTGACGCGATGCGTCTGGTCCGACGCCACGACCGCCATGCGCCGGAGCGCGCTGACGAGTGAGGGACGATCCACGACGGCGAAGCGATCGTTGTCGCGCGGGATGACCTGGTCGTAGTTGGGGTACGGTCCCTCGATCAGCCGTGTCGACACGCTCGCGATGGGGCTGCGGAACGCGAGATGGTTGTCTCCCTTCCCGATCTCGACTTCCTCCTCCGGGGGGAAGACGCGTCGCACCTGCTCGAGCGCGCGCGGCGGCACGATGAAGTCACCGGTGGCGTTGTTTCCCATCTCGACCGGGGACTCCATGAGTGCAAGCCGGTGGCCGTTGGTCGCCACCATGCGGAGCAGCTGGGCACGGACTTCCCAGAGAACGCCGTTGAGGATCGGGCGGCTCTCCTCCGTGGAGACGGCGAACGCCGTTCGCGAGATGAGCTCATGCAACACCGAGGACTTCACGCGCCAGCCGGTGTTGTATTCCACCGGAGCAAATGCCGGGTATTCATCGCGCGGCAATCCAAGCAACTTGAACTTCGTGCGGCCGCATTCCAGCGTGGCGCGCTGTTCACCAAGCGCCGCGATCTTCACCGGCGCCGGCGGCAACTCGCGGGTGATCTCTCCCAGGCGCTTGGCCGGCAGCGTGAGGGCGCCCGGCATTTCGACATCGGCCGGCACTTCGACCGAGACGGCCACATCGAGGTCGGTGCCCGAAAACCGCACACCGCGTTCCGACGCCTCGACCAGGATGTTCGCGAGCACGGGAAGGGTCGTCTTCGCCGGTACGGCGGGCGCGACGTTCGTGAGAGCTTCCTGAAGTTTTTCCCGCGCGATGGTGAAGCGCATTCAAAGCCTCGAGTGGGGAAAGACCTGTTGCTGTTTATCTATATAGATAAAGAAGTACAGTACCAGCAGTGCTGTGGAGATGTGGCTGGAAAGCCGTCACGCCGCGCCCGCGGGGAGCTCAAGTACCGCAAGCTGAAGACGTTCGGCGAACTCCTGGTCTGCCGCACGCAGATACCGAGCGCGTTCGAGGCTGTGGATAACAGTGGAATGATCCCGACCACCGAACGCATTTCCAATATCTGCAAGGTGCGCATTCAACAATTCACGTGACAAAAGCATCGCTGCCTGACGAGGGACGGCGACTTCACGGGTGCGGCTCTTCGAGGTCAGCGCAGCGGCACTCACGCCCCAGGCTTTCGCGACCGCGGATTGAATCGTGGTGATGGAGAGTCCGCGGCCCTCGACGCCATGCCCGGATCCCGGTGCGGCGGGCCGGATGCGATCACGCAGCGCCTCGATCGCGAGGTCCACGGTCACCGCCTGCTGCCGCAGTGAGGCGAACGCGATGAGCTTGATGATGCAGCCCTCGAGTTCACGCACACTGGAGCGCACGTGTTCGGCGATGAGATGCAGCACGTCATCGGGAATCGTGTGCTGCAGGTGATCCTGCTGGGCCTTGCTGCGAAGGATCGCGATCCGATGTTCGAAGTCGGGGAATTCGATGTCCGCGACCATCCCCCACTGGAATCGTGTCACGAGCCTCGCCTCGATGCCGGGGATTTCGCTGGGCGGACGATCGCTGGTGAGAATGATCTGGCGGCCACCCTCGTACAGCGCGTTGAACGTGTGAAAGAATTCCTCCTGGGTGGCCTCCTTGCCCTTCAGGAAATGGACGTCATCGATGAGCAGGAGGTCGAGCTCACGGAAGCGCCGCCGGAAATCGTGCGTGGTGCGGCCCTGGATCGACATCACGTACTCGTTCGTGAACTGCTCGGCGCCGAGGTAGGCTGCCCGCAACGCCGGCTTTCGCGCCAGGATGGCATGCGCCACAGCCTGCATCAGGTGCGTCTTGCCGATCCCCGTAGCGCCGTAGATGAAGAGCGGGTTGAAATCGCGGCCTGGCGCTTCGGCCACGGCCAGCGCCGCCGACGCGGCGAGTTCATTGGACTTTCCAATGACGAAATTGTCGAGCGTGTACTTGGCGTTGAGCAGTGGCCGGGGCGCGGCGACCGTACCATTCATGGGGGCGCCGGGCGACGGCGCGGGTGCAACAAAGAGATCCATCTGCACCCGCTTCTGCGACTGCGCATCGACGATGAACTCGACCTGGCAGGGCTGGCCGAGTGCGATGGGCGCGAGTGAGGTGAGCAGCGCGGCGTGCTTCGACTCGTTCCAGTTGGCGGAAAACTGGTCGGGAACGGCGACCACGAGTTTGTCACCACGAAGCTCGACCGCCTGCGTTGGTTCGAGCCAGGTCTTGAAGGTGTGCTCCGCTATTTCGCGCCGCGCGCATTCCAGCAATCGACTCCAGACTTCCTGCGGCGCAAGATCCATGTCTGTTGATAATCTCAAGGGGCGGCGAAGCTATTTCTACCCTGAGGAAATGTCAACGCGCAACTTCGTGAGCATCTCACACTGCATCATCATGCACATCTAAGGCGTTGACTTACTTGCGGTAAGAAGGGTACGTTTCTCTCCCCGATACGCACCACTCGATCAGTTCTGTCTCACATACGTACGCCATGGGAAAGCCCACCTATCGCCCGCGCAACAAGCGCCGAATCCGGAAGCACGGATTCCGCACGCGCATGTCGACGCGCTGGGGCCGCGAAGTGCTGAGTCGTCGTCGCAAAAAGGGTCGGAAGCGCCTCACCGTGAAGCTTCCGTCCAAGTACGCCGCCGCGTAAGTCGCGCCTGCGCCTTTCGCGGGCGCAGCGCATCAGTCGCGGCGCAGACATCCGGCGAATTCAGCAAGAGGGGAAAGTCGTACGAACCCGGCACTTCTCGATCCGGGCGTGCGCTTCCCCTCTCGGCTTTCCGAGGGTCGGCATCATCGTGCCCCGTCATGGACAGTCCGCAGTGGACCGGAACCGGCTGAAGCGCCGGCTGCGCGAAATCCTCCGTCAGGACGTTCTGCCAGGGATGCGCGGACTCGACATCGTCATCAAAGCGGCGCCAGGCGCATATTCCGTTCCGTTCGCCGACCTTCGTCTCGAAGTGAACGGCGTGATGGGCCGGTTGATGAGCTGAAACAGGAGTCACCATGCGTTCCGTTCTGATTGCGCTGGTGCGCGCGTATCAGCTGTTTCTGGGACCGTTGCTTCCGTCGGTGTGCAGGTACTCACCGACCTGTTCGGCGTATGCCATCGAGGCGCTCCAGAAACACGGCGCGTGGCGAGGGCTGGTACTGGCAGTCCGGCGTATCGGACGGTGTCATCCGTTCCACGTTGGCGGTTACGATCCCGTTCCCTAACCACTCAAGGTGCACATGGACCGACGCACTGTCCTGGCGCTCGTCCTCGTTGCGGCGGTCATCCTGCTCACGCCTCGGCTCTTTCCGCCGGCGCCTCTCGCGCCGCCGCTCGCCGACACGAGCACCGTGGTGGATGCGCCACGCGTGCCCGCTGAAACCTCGCAACGCGCTGTCACCGCAGCGCCAGCACCGGTTGCGCAACGCGACACCAGCATCGTCCGGATCCCCGCTGAAACGTTACTCGTCGCCGATACCAACGCCGCGTTCTCCTTCCTGAGCGAGGGTGGTGCACTTCAGCAGGTCGAGATGCTGCAGTTCCGGGCACTCGGCGGCAGGGAAGGGCAGGTGAAACTCGAAGGGCGCGGCGTGCCCCTGCTCAGCTTCACCGGGATCACCGGGCGCGACACGATTGCCTTCGACACGACACCGTTCCGGGTTGTGCGGCGTGAGACCAGGGGTCCCACGAGCCTCGTCTCGTTCGAGGGCGTCGTCGACGCCGATACGCTGGAGCTGAACTACACAATTCAGCCTGACAGTTTTCTGGTCCGCCTCGATGCCCGCGTTCGGGGTCCGCTGGCGGCGAACGGCTTCATCCTCATGAACTACGCGCCGACCCTGTCCTCCTACGAAGCGGACTCGATCGACGACCAGCGGCATCTTGGTTTCGCCTACGAAGTCACGCAACGCGGAGCAAAGGGCACTGCTTTCGGCAAGCTCGACCCCGGCGAACGTGTGGTGATTCCCGGGCCACTCAGCTGGGTCGCGTTGAAGAGCAAGTACTTCATCGTCGGGGTTCTCGCGCGCGACAGCGTCTCGCCGATGGCGGAATTCACGATGACCGGCCTGGCGCGAACTTCACGCACTGCCACGCTGGCGCAGGGGACGGCAGTCATCCAGCCGCGCCAGGGCGGATTCTCGCTGGACGTATATGCGGGGCCACAGCAGTCGACGCGCCTCGCGGCACTGGGCCGCGATTTCGAGAACTCGAATCCGTACGGCGGATTCATGCAACCGGTGGTTCAGCCGTTCGCCGGCCTGGTCCTGCGCGTCCTGCTGTGGATGCGCCACACGTTCGACATCGGTTACGGGTGGGTGCTGGTCATCTTCGGCGTTGCGGTACGGCTGATCCTCTGGCCGCTCAACCAGAAGGCGATGCGGACCAGCATGAAAATGCAGCGAATCCAGCCCGAACTGACGGCGCTCCAGACCCGGTACAAGAACGATCCGCAGAAACTGCAGTCGGAAATGATGCGCGTCTACAAGGATCACGGCATGAGCCCATTCAGCATGTTTTCGGGATGCCTGCCGCTGCTCCTGCCCATGCCCATCCTGTTTGCGCTGTTCTTCGTCTTCCAGAGCACGATCGAGTTCCGCGGTGTGCCCTTCATGTGGCTGACCGACATCTCCCTGAAGGATCCGTACTACATCCTGCCGCTGCTGATGGGTGTCTCCATGTTCGTCCTGTCGTGGATCGGCAGCCGCAACACGCCGCCGAACCCTCAGACGAAGATGATGCTCTACCTGTTCCCGGTCATGATGACGTTCCTCCTCGCCAACCTCGCCGCGGGGCTGAATCTCTATTACGCCGTGCAGAACCTTGCGGCACTACCGCAACAGTGGCTGATCGCGAACGAACGAGCCAAGGCGTCAGCCAGGCAGAAGGGATAGCTCCCGGCGGCCGACATGATTGCTGCCGATGACACGATTGTCGCGATGGCCACCGCGAGTGGCCGCGCGGCGATCAGCGTCATCCGGATGAGCGGTCCGCAATCGCACCAGATCGCACGCCGCTGCCTCACCGCCTGGCCCGACCAGCCACGCACGACAATGCTGTGTGAGGTGCGCGACCCGATTGGCGATCACCCGCTCGACGAAGTGATTGTCGTGCGGTACGACGAGCCGAACTCGTATACCGGGGAGAACCTCGTCGAAATCAGCGGACATGGCGGGTTGCTGACTCCAGCCGCCGTCACGGCACTGCTGGTTCGCGAAGGCGCGCGACCCGCGGAACCGGGAGAGTTCACACGACGCGCCGTCCTCAACGGAAAACTCGACCTGCTCCAGGCGGAAGGAATCGCCAGTGTCATCGACGCGCGCACGGAGGCCGCGCGCCGGAGCGCGCTCCATCACCTGGATGGCGGAGCCTCACGCCAGATTGGCGCGTTGCGCGATGCATTGCTCGAACTCGAGGCGTTGCTCGCATACGACATCGACTTCCCCGAGGAGGATGACGGCCCCGTCCCCGCCGAGCGCATCGATCGGGCACTGTCCGTGGCGCAGCGCCAGGTGGATGCGCTGCTCGGCACCGTGCGGTTGGGCGAACTCGTTCGTGACGGAGCGGTCATCGTGCTGGCTGGGCCACCGAACGCGGGCAAATCGTCCCTCTTCAACGCACTGCTGGGGGTGGAACGTGCGATTGTCCACGAAACACCGGGCACGACGCGTGACGCGATCGAGGCGGTAATAGAGGTCAACCGATGGCCGCTCCGCCTGGTGGACACCGCCGGTCTTCGCGACAGTGCCGACGAGATCGAGCGAACCGGCGTGGAAGTGAGTCACCGGTATCTCTCGGCAGCGCACGTGGTGCTGGTCTGCGGCGAGAATCCGGGCGACATCGACGCCACAATCAACGCGGTCAGGCAAGTCACTACTGCTCCGCTGCTTGCGGTGCGCACAAAGGGAGACCTGGCCCGGGGCAATGCTGATCCGTCACGAGCAGATCTCGTCGTGAGCGCGCACCTGCGTGAAGGGCTCACCGAACTGCTTTCGTCCATCGAGCAGAGACTGGACGTGCAGTATGGCTCGCTCGATCCGGACCTTCCGCTGCTCACCAGGGCGCGTCATCAATCCGCTCTGACGCATGCCGCCGAGGAACTCGCCTCGTTTCGGGAGCTGAGGACGACGAACACCGTCCCCGTCTCCATAGCGGCAGTCCATCTCCGGTCAGCCGTACACGCGCTGGAAACACTTGTCGGCGCAGTGGATGTGGAGGACGTGCTGGCGCGCGTGTTCTCGACCTTCTGCGTGGGAAAGTGACGATGCGTTCAGGCCGACGCCGCAGCGGCTGATTCCGCGACGTCGATCACCTCGTGCGCCGCGGCACGGATCGCCCAGGCAGGACCGTGCATCTCCAGCGCTGGCGAGACAAGCCTCGCACCAACCAGGTAACCGGCCCGCTCCGGAACAAGGGTCCGATCGATGAGCCGTGATTCATCCGGCATGCCGCCCGACAGAAAGCGGAGGCGAAGGCCAAGCGCGGCGTTGTCGAACTCGGCGAGAATGGAGCGCGTTACGGAAGTCTCGAGCTCGCGGATTCGAGCGTACTGCCGTCGCGCGTAGCCGAAGTACTCCCAGGCGGCATGCCCGGGGCTGACCATCCGCGACACCTCGACGGCGATCCCTTCATTCACCACATGTTCTCCAAGAGATGCCCGCCGGCCCGTGTCCCAGTAGGAATAGTAGCCGTCGGCCTCCTCGATGAGCCGCTTCATCTCGCTGCGGCTGGTCGGGGAGGTATACCGGACGGCGTGAGCCATCTCGTGCGCCAGCCACATCGGGATCAGCTCGGGGTCGAGTCCGAGTCCCTGAGTCTCCTGGTTGGGAACGCCGGTGAAGTGCTCGAGACAGACGAACGCCGTGCCTCTCCCGGCGACGACAAGCTCTCCGGCATTTGCGGCACCGACGCCGACCATGAGGATGACGTCGATATCGACGTCACTCTCGAGCAGTGACGCGCATTGCGCTTCCGCACCGCGAGCGAGTGAGACGATGTCGGTACGCTCGAGCATCGCCAGCAGGTCGGTTCGATCCGCCAACGCCGCCATCCGTGCGACTTCCGTGAAATGCGGCGTATCCGGATCGAGCACATAGTTGTGCCAATACGCCGCGAGCCGATGGCGATGTGTTTCGTAGTAGCGATGGTATGCCGCAACCCGATCGGAGCTGTTGAGGACTGCTATGAAGTCCGGCAGCAGGTTGACGAGCATCTACGACCAGGGCGCGGGGAGGCGGCGCGGCGGACGATCTCGAGAAAAACGCGCGGCAAGATACTCGCGCGCAGAATCAGCAACAAGAGAGTGTTTCCTGAGGAGCAAACATTTCAACGCGTGCCGAACAAGCGATCACCAGCGTCGCCGAGGCCAGGCAGTATGTAGCCATGTGCGTTGAGCTCGCGGTCGAGTGCTGCCGCAATGACACTCACATCGGGATGTTCTTCCGCGAGGTAGCGAAGACCTTCGGGCGCGGCGACGAGACAGAGAAAACGAATACGTGTTGCGCCGGCGCGCTTCAACGATGTGACTGCCGATGCGGCGCTTCCGCCTGTCGCAAGCATGGGATCGAGCACCAGGAAGTCGCGCTCTGCCGCATCACCCGGGACCTTGAAGTAGTAGTCGACCGGCTGGAGCGTATCGTGATCGCGGTACAGTCCGATGTGTCCCACGCGGGCGGATGGCACCAAGCGAAGTATGCCCTCGACCATCCCGAGTCCGGCGCGCAGGATGGGCACCAGGGTCAGCTTCTTGCCGCTGACGCGGAGACCGGTCGTTCCCTCGAGCGGCGTATGCACCGACACGGTCTCGAGCGGAAGCGCGATGGTGGCTTCATACGCCAGCAACATCGCGAGTTCATCAACAAGTTCCTTGAAGATCTTGGTCGGAGTGTCGCGGCTTCGCAGCAGAGTGATCTTGTGTTGCACCAATGGATGCCGCACGAGCGTGAAGTTCGGGTGCTGCGGGCTGGTGTCCATGTTCGGCAAGGTACTAACTTCGCCATCATGGCAGAATACCGGGCCACGCCCGCGCGCTGCTGATGGAAATCACGTTCGCCGGCGCCGCGCGCGAGGTCACCGGTTCGTGCCATCTGGTCCGCGTCGCTGACAAACGCATCGCGCTCGATTGCGGCATGTTTCAGGGCCATCGGCGTGAGTCGGACCGGAAGAACCGCGAACTGCCGGCACCCGCTGACTCGCTGTCAGCGCTGGTGTTGTCGCACGCGCACATCGATCACGCGGGCAGGCTCCCGTTCCTGGTCCGCAGCGGGTTCGCGGGTCCCATCTATTGTACGCCCGCCACACGTGACCTGTCGGCGCACATGCTTCTCGACTCGGCGATCATCCAGGAGCGGGACGCCGAGCATCTGGCGCGCCGCGGCAGGACATATGTCGAGCCGCTATACGACCGGAAGGACGTGGCACGCACAATGGAGTTGATGATCGGCGTTCCCTACGGTCGCGAGTTCAATGTCACGCCCGGCATCAGGGCGGCTTTCCTGGATGCAGGGCACATCCTCGGCTCAGCGTCGGTGGTTCTGGACTGCCGCGAGGATGGCGCCAAGCGGCGTCTCATTTTCTCCGGCGACATCGGCCGCTGGGGACT
>DAIUET010000001.1:21931-26775 GCA_036845045.1 Gemmatimonadaceae bacterium
CGCATACCGATCTTCATCGACAGCCCGCTGGCGTCAGATGTGACCGCAGTCTTTGAGATGCACCCGGACTGCTTCGATACTGGCGAAGACCTGGTGCGCAGGGTGGAACGCCTCTTCCGCTTCGACCTCGTCAAGTACACGCGAACCGTCGACGAGTCAAAAGCGCTCAACTCGTTACGGACTCCGTTTGTGGTGATTGCGGCATCGGGCATGGCCGAGTCGGGCCGGATCGTCCATCATCTCCTGCATGGAGCGTCCGACCCCCGGAACACCATCCTTATAGTTGGATTTCAGGCCGAACACACGCTTGGGCGTCGCATAGTCGAGAAACGGCAGACCATCCGGGTGTTCGGGGACGACATCCCTCTCCGGGCCAACGTCGAAGTTCTCAACGGGTACAGCGCCCACGGTGACCGCGTCGAACTCCTGAGATGGATTGAAGGTGTGAAGGCGAAATCGCCCGCCTTGACGAAGGTTCACCTGGTTCACGGCGAACCCGAGGTTCAGGACGTGTTCGGCAACGAGCTCCGAATTCGCGGCATGGACGTATCGATTCCGGAGCGCGGCTCGGTAGCTTCGTTTTAACACGGGCTCGACACGTCACTTACGGCTTCACTGGGCTGCCAGTGCACGCCGTCGCGAACTAGACTCTACGGTGACCAGGCACGCGACTGCCCAGGAGAGAGTTTCGTGCCTTGCAAGTGAGGAGGAGATGAGGCGCTCCCTGACGCGAATGGTTGCTGCGTACGCCGTGCTGGCAGCGTTGGCGTCATGGATCATTACCGTGCTGGCGGTCGTGATCTGGGGAGCAAGGGATATGGCGCGTCCCGCGGACGCCATCGTAGTACTCGGGGCCGCGCAATACGCCGGCCGCCCGTCCCCGGTTCTCAAGGCGAGACTCGACCATGCGCTGGATCTCTGGAAGCGGGGCCTCGCCAAGCGGCTCGTCCTCACCGGTGGGAAGGGGACTGGGGACACCATCAGTGAAGCCGACGTGGGGCGCCGATATGCCTTGAAAGCGGGCGTGGCGGACAGCGCCATACTGCTCGAAAACGAAGGACGAACGACAAACGACTCGTTTGCGGCGGTTGCTCAAATCATGGCAGAGGAACAGCTCGAGCGTGCGATCCTGGTGAGCGACCCCTTTCACATGCTCCGATTGCAGATAGTGGCAAGGCGCTTCGGCGTGGAGTCAGTTACATCTCCCACGCGGACCAGCCCGATCTCCGCCAATCGCCTGGAGGCGCTGGCTTACGTCATGAGCGAATCAGTCAAGGTGCCCGCCACCATCGTACTCGGCCTTCTCGGACGATGAGCGCATGATTCGGTGCGGCCGCGTGTTCGCGGCACATGCGGCGGCGTTGGCAATCGTGGCATGGACCGCCAAAGCGGCATGTGCACAGGGCGGTCCCGTATTCGACCTTCAGCCGGGGTTCACGGTCTTCGACTTTGTTTCGGTTCCCGAGGGGACAATCTCCTACTCAGCGTTCAGTCTGCGATTCTCAACGCGATTTCCTACCCACTCGAAATGGCTCACGCCGATTATCGGAGCCTCGTTCCTTCCTTATGGAACCACGGAAAACTCTGTTCGGAATACAAACGCTCCGACGCTGTTCGCGGGGAACGTCTTCCCGATCACCGATGAGCGACGCACCGCGGGCTGGTTATCAATGGAAGTGCCACTCCTCGTCACGCACTCGCCTGGCGGCGGACCCACCGATAATCCCCGGGATTACGGACGGGATCTCGTGATCCTGCCCACTGTTTACCTCCACCTGGGCGCCCGTGCGTTAAGGGAATTCGGGAACATCTGGTCCCGATTGAGGCTCGTGGGGCAGCTGGAGAACAACCTGACTCCCAGGAGGAATTCAGCCTCAGGCGCGCGTGATTTCCTGAATCCCATCGCGACAATCGGCCTCTCGCTCGGCGTCGGAACGTCGAGATGAGCGAGCCCAACGCCTCCCTGCCGATCGTAACGCGTCGCCTGGAAAACGGGCTGCTGCTGACGCTCTCCCCCGACCGGACCGCGCCCATCGTTGGCGTGAACCTGTGGTATCACGTCGGTTCGGCGAACGAACGGGAAGGGCGAACCGGATTCGCGCACCTCTTCGAACACATGCTCTTCCAGGGCTCGGAGAACGTGGGCGCCAATGAACACTTCGAGCTGATCCAGCGGGCCGGAGGGACGCTGAATGGTTCGACCTGGCTCGATCGGACGAATTACTACGAAACGGTTCCCTCGCAGCAACTCGAGTTGGCCCTGTGGCTCGAGGCGGATCGCATGGCGCGGCTGCTGCCGGCCATGACGCAGGAAAAACTCGACACGCAGCGCGACGTCGTAAAGAACGAGCGCCGATGGTCGGTGGATAACCAGCCCTACGGTTCGTGGTGGGAACGGTTGCCGGCGCTCTGCTTTCCTCCGTCGCACCCCTTTCATCACTCGCTGATGGGGTCGATGGAAGATCTGTCGGCCGCGAGCCTCGAGGATGTTGCCGCATTCTTCCGGGCGTATTACACGCCGGACAACGCCGTTCTCTCGATCGCGGGGGATGTCGACGAGGACGAGGCCCGGCAGCTGGTAGACCGCCATTTCGGAGTCATCCCGCACGGCAACGGTAGACCGCCGCTCCCGGCAATGGACGTACCCGCAACCTTCGGTGCGTCGCTACGCGAGGTCGTCGAAGACGATGTCGCCCTGCCGCGGATCTTTCTTGCCTGCCGCACTCCGGTGTTCGGCAGCGCCGGCTACTACGATGCCAGTATCATCGCGGCGATGCTGGGCACGGGGCGCGGAAGCCGCCTGCACCAGAGGCTGATTCGCGAACGTCAACTGGCCTCCGCCGCCACGGCCTTCACCTTTGACCTGTCGAAAGGCAGTGACCTTCTCGTCGTTGACGCCACGGCACGTCCCGGAGTCAGCGCGGAAGCGCTGGAGGAGGGAGTAACCGATGTACTCGACGACGTCAGGACGCGCGGGCCGCGCAACGGGGAGCTTGCTCGAGTCCTCGCCCAAACCGAAACGGAGTTCGTCGTCACGATGCAGAGCGCAGGAGACCGCGCCGAGCAACTGAGCAGGTTTGCCACCTACTTCGGTGAGCCCGCGCTCCTCAACGAGCAGTTGCCGCGCTATCGGGCCGTAACCGACGCAAGCGTCCGTGCGCTCGCGGCAGAGAGGCTGGGCCCTGACAACCGCGCAGCCCTCTTGTACGTGCCGCGTGCCAGGGGGGGATCGTGAGCACATCTCCGCTCGTCCGCCCCGTGCCGGGCCCGATCCGACCCTATCGGTTCCCGACTTTCGAGCGTTCTACGCTGCCTAACGGCCTGGAGCTGATTGTCGCCCCCGTCCGGCGATTGCCGCTGGTGACGATCCGGTTCGTGCTGGACGTGGGGGCGCGCCAGGAAGACGTTTCCAGCGCCGGGGTTGCGATGCTGACCGCCGCCGCGCTGGCTGAGGGAACCAGCCGTCTGGACGCGGCCGCGCTCGCCGAGGAGTTCGAGCGCCTGGGTGGACCGCTTTCATCGTACGCGACGTGGGATGCCACGCACCTCCGCACGACGGTGCTCTCCAGCCGGCTGGCCGAGGCGCTCACACTCCTGACGGAAGTCCTGCGGACGCCGGCATTCGCGCCGCGTGAGGTCGACCGACTCCGCGAAGAACGGCTGGCCGAACTTCTCGAGCTCAAGACCGAGCCTCGGGGACTCGCGGACGAGCGGTTCTCCAGTTCGCTGTACCGGTCGACATCACGGTTGAGCGAACAGGAAGGGGGTTCGGAGCGCACCGTCCAGCCCTTGAACGCGGATGCCTGCCGGGACTGGCATAAGGCCCAGTTCGCGCCCTCGGTCACGGCCCTCATCGTTGCGGGCGACGTGGACCCCGACAGCCTGCTGCAGGTCGCGACCGGATGCCTGGGGGACTGGGTGGCGAGCGACCCGGCCCCGGTCATTGTGGATGACGCCCCGGCGCGCGAATACCGCAGCGTCATCCTGCTGGATCGCCCCGGCGCACCGCAGAGCGAGTTGCGACTGGGTCACGTGGGGCTGCCGCGCCTGCACCCGGACTATTTCGACGTCGTGGTGATGAACGCGATCCTGGGCGGCGTGTTCAATTCGCGCATCAACCTCAATCTGAGGGAGCGTAACGCGTTCACGTACGGTGCGTTTTCCGCGTTCGAGTGGCGCCGTGACGCCGGTCCCTTCGTCGTTTCCACCGCCGTGGCAACTCCAGTGACGGCGTCGGCGATCCGCGAAGTCACTACGGAACTCCAGCGGATGCGCGAAGGCCCACCGACCGCGGACGAACTGAGCCTCAGCACGTCGTACCTCGATGGCGTGTTCCCGATCCGATTCGAGACGACCGACGCCATCGCCAGCGCTCTGGCGACGCTTCGCGTGTTGCGCCTTCCTAACGATTACTACGACACGTATCGCGACCGCGTCCGAGCCGTGTCGGCGGAGAGCGTGGTGCTGGCTGCGCGGAACCATCTCCACCTCGACCGGTTGCAGGTGCTGGCCGTTGGCGACCGCGCCCACGTGGCTCCGATGCTGGCGAATCTCGACCTCGGCCCGCTCAGCGTAATGGACGATGACAGGTGACCCCGGCGGACCGCCGCGCGCCGCGCCGCCGACACGACGGTCCACCGTTTCCACCCAGCGCATCTACTCCGGCCGCGTCCTCAACCTGGACGTAGACCAGGTCCGATTCCCCGATGGAAGCCATGGTGATCTGGAGTTGATCCGCCACTCCGGCGCCGCCGCGGTCGTCCCCCTCCTTGATGCGTCTCACCATGCAGATCCGCGGATCCTGCTGATCCGCCAATTTCGCTACGCCGCAGATACTTACCTGT
>DAIUET010000001.1:26785-34948 GCA_036845045.1 Gemmatimonadaceae bacterium
AGATACCGGCGGGCCGGCTGCATGCGGGAGAGCTGCCGGTCGAGTGCGCGCGACGGGAACTGCGTGAGGAAGCGGGGTGCGAAGCGGCGGCCATCGAGTCGTTAGGCGGCTTCTTCACCACGCCGGGCTTTATTGATGAGTTCATCCACCTCTTCGTGGCCACCGGACTCACCCGTGGCGATGCGAGGCCCGAGCGCGACGAGTTCATCCATCCTGAGTCACATACGCTGCAGGAAGGATTGCGTATGATCGATCGCGGCCAGATCGTCGACGGAAAGACGATGCTCGGACTGCTCCTGGTTGACCGCCTCATCCGTCAGCGCCCGTAATCCGGGGCAGGACCTGACCGCAGTGTCCGCTTTTTGAAGGACACAGGTGTCCCCATTGAGAGACGAGTTCCGTCATCCAGAATGAGTAGTAGAACGTAGCCTTCCGGGAAGTTGTTGTAGTTCGGGCATTTGACTACTTAATGAGAGCGTAACGAATCCTCGGCACGATGAGTGCCTCAGCATGGGTTCCAGACCGATGGCGATGCAGTGGTAAATGGGTTGTGCCGGTGGGTCGCCAACATTGGAGGAGATCATGGCTGACACGGCTTTTCGCCCGGCAGAAGTTGCACCGGGTTCAGCGACTCGAGAGCGCCTTCGTGCGCTCGACGATAGCGGGGTTGTGAGCGCCTTCCTCGAAGGCGAGTCGCGGGCATTCGACGAGCTGGTGAACCGTTACCAGAATCGTCTGCTGAATTTTGTGTACCGCACCACGGGTGATCGTGAACGGGCCGAGGACCTCGTACAGGAGGTTTTTGTACGCGTGTACCGGCACATTCACCGGTTCGACCGTTCGCGCAAGTTCTCGACCTGGATATACACCATTGCGTCAAACCTGGCGAAGAACGAGCTGCGAAACCGGTCCCGGAACCCCCTGGTCCTGTTCCAGACCATCCGTCGAAACTGGGAGGATGACGACCGGCCCCTGCAGTTCGAGGATCCGGGCTCGCGTCCTGACGACCTGTACCGGAAGCGGCACCTTCGCGAAGTCGTGGAAGACGCGGTGGAGAAGCTGCCACCGCATCATCGGAACGTCTTCGTGCTGCGCGAGCTCGAAGGGAAGTCGTACGAGGAGATCGCCGAGATCACGTCGTGTAACCTCGGCACGGTGAAGTCCCGGCTGAATCGCGCACGGAACGCATTCGCTTCTCTGGTTGCGCCAGCGCTGGACTGAGGTTCCGGGTTCCGTAAATGAACGCGCCGCAGCCCACAAGCTGCGGCGCGTATCCTTTTGTGGCCGTTGAGCGTACGGTTCTGGTACTGGACGTGACGGTGCTGGCCTGACACCATTCCCGGCGGAACCAAGCCCGCGAGGGTCGGGTACCGGCAGCCTAAGCTCCTCCCACGAGCCGTATCGATGGATTGCAAGGAATTCACAAGCCGTCACGCCGCTTTCATAGACGACACGCTGCCCGGTTTTCAGATGGCAGCCATGCGCGAACACCTGACCGACTGCAGCCGGTGTTCCCGTAAAGACGCGGAGATCCGCAGGTCGCTGTTCGTGCTCAAGAACCTTCCTCCCGTTCAGGTATCGGATGGGTTCCAGGAGAGGCTTCGCGCGCGTATCACGGCTGAGGGACCTGCGTACCAGCCGTTGCGGAGCTCGAGTTCCGGTTTCGTGAAATGGGCGGCGGCGGGGGGCCTTCTCGTCGCAGTTGTCGGCGTCAGCTGGGCAGATCGGAACCCACGCACCGTGCCTCCGGCACGACTCCCGGCAGTCTACGCGTCAGCGCCGGTGGTATATGAAGGCCATGACGAATCCGCGCCGGCGTTCGTTGCGTCGATGTCGACCGGGATCCCGATGTGGCCCGCGCTGATGCTCGCGGAGGAAGGACCGCTGCGCTTCGCGGGAATGCAGACCGCCAGCTGGGACGCGTCAAAGCCGTAGCAGCCGCACGTCAATCGCGGCACGGGGCGTCGTGCAGGTGCGGCTATATTGTCGGGCATGGCGATCGCAGTGGAACGCGCCCTCAGGAAGGCGATGCGCGACCGCTCCTTCGAGCGAGTCTATTACTTCCGGGGCGATGACGATTTCCTGAAGGAGAGCACGGCGCGTGAGCTCATCAACGCCGTGCTCGACCCGGGAACGCGCGACTTCAACGTCGAGCTCATTCGCGGCGACGAGACGTCGGCCGAAGCGGTCGACACTGCCCTTTCGACACCCCCGATGTTTGCCGACCGGCGCATGGCGGTCATCCGGGACGTGCACGCGCTCCGGAAGGATGCGCGGGCCGCGCTGGAGCGGTACCTGGCGCAACCGGCAGCCGATGTGGTGCTGCTGCTGGTCGACCCCGCCGGCGAGAAGGAGGACCGGACACTGGCGGATGCCGCCTTCGTGGTGGACTTCGAGCCGTTGACCGATGACCGGATCCCCGCCTGGATCGTGCATCACGCGACAACGTCGTTAGGCGTGACGATCAGCGAGGGCGCGGCGCGAGCGCTCCATGCCGCCGCCGGCTCCGAGCTCGCGACGCTGGCCTCGGAGCTCGACAAGCTGGCGAGTTACACCGGGGGGGCCGCCCTCACCGAGGAGGCCGTGAAGGCTGTGGTGGGCGCGCGAAGCGGGGAGACACTGGCGGATCTCCTCGACGCAGTCGCCGAGCGGAATGCCACGCGCGCGGTGGCGCTGGTTCCGGTGGTACTGTCCCAACCGAAAGCGAATGTCGTGACGACCATCATGGCGCTGGCGACGCAGCTTTGCGCGGTGGCGTGGGGTCGCGCGGCACGGGACCGCGGGGTGCCCCCGGCCGGGATCGAGCGCGGGTTCTACGCCCTGCTCAAGGAAGGAAAGGCCTTCCCCGGCCGGCCGTGGAAGGATGCTGTCGCCCATTGGGGGAGCGCCGTTCAACGGTGGACCACACCGCAGCTCGAGCAGGCGCTGAACGAATTGCTGGCCGCGGACATGGCCGCCAAGGAAGCGCGCGTGTCGTCGGAGGAACAGTTGCTCTCGTCCCTGGTGCTCGCCCTCTGCGCCCAGACCGGGACCCGGGCGGCATGAGAATCCTGTTGCCGCTCATCGCCATGACGCTCGCTGCCATGCCACGAACTGCATCGTCACAGAACGTGGATACGACGCTGGCGCGCATCGAACGGCTCATCGTCGGTGGTGACCGCTCGTCGGCGCGGTACCTGACGGACTCGCTCATCGCGACGCTGGCGCCGGAATCTCCCCGGCTCGCCGATGCCCTCTACTGGCGCGCCCAGTCGGCGTCGAGCGCCGCGGATGCCGAACGGGATTACCTGCGGATCGCGGTCGAGCACGCATTCACCTCGCGCGCTCCTGACGCGTTGATGGCGCTCGCGCAGCTCGAGTATGCGCGGGGGAACCGCATCGCGGCGCGACGCCGTTTCGATCGCGTATTGCTCGACTATCCCTCGGGACGGCATGTCGCGAGGGCGAGCCTCTGGAGTGGACGGCTGGCGATCGAGGATCAGGATCATGTGGCCGGCTGTGCCACGCTCCGTGCCGGCCTCTCGCGCCTGACCAGGGACGACATCGAGCTGCGCAACCAGTTCGACTATTTCCTGGCGCAGTGTGAGCGGCTCCCGCCGCTGAACGACTCGACTGCGGCCACGGCCGGGAGCCAGCCGCCAGCGGCGACGTCCGGGACGCAGTACAGCGTGCAGTTGGCCGCGTATTCCACTCGCCGGGACGCCACCGCGCTCGCGACGCGACTCCAGGCTCGCGGATACGACGTGCGCATCGTCGGTGCACAGGCGCCGTACCGGGTACGCGTGGGGCGGTACGCGGCGCGCGCCGACGCGATGGCAACCCTGACGCGCATGCGCGGACAGGGCCTGCGGGGCATCGTGGTGGAGGCCGAGCGCCCATGAGCCGCGAGACCACGCCGTTGATGCAGCAGTACCAGCAGATCAAGTCGCAGCACGCGAATGCCATCCTGATGTTCAGGATGGGCGACTTCTACGAGATGTTCTACGACGACGCCGAGATCGCTTCGCGTGAACTGGGCCTCACCCTGACGTCACGGAACAACGGCGGGGCGTCGGATGTGCCGCTGGCCGGTGTCCCGGTGAAGGCCGTCACGGAATACCTCCGGCGCCTGGTTCAGAAGGGGTATCGGGTGGCCGTCTGCGAGCAGGTGGAGGATCCACGACAGGCCAAGGGTATCGTGCGCCGCGAAGTCGTCGAGACCGTGACGCCGGGGGCCGCCTACTCCGACGACCTGCTCGACGGGGAGCGGCACAACTACCTGTGCGCGATCCGGGCCACCGCGTCCACGTTAGGCATCGCGGCGGCCGATGTCTCGACAGGCGCGTTCCGCCTGCTGGTTGGCGACCGGCGGGACGCGCCGGCGCTCATCGCCCGGCTCGCCCCCCGGGAGATCCTGGTCGCCCGCGGGGACGCGCTCGCGGGCGGCGAGGCGGCGCTTCCGCTCGACGGCGTACTGCTGACGGAGCGGGATGCGTGGGAATTCGACGAGCCGGTCGGCCGCGAGGAGCTGACCCGCCAGTTCGGGTTGCATTCCGTGGAGGGGCTGGGCCTGGATCGCGCTCATGGGACCGCGGTGGCCGCGGCCGGCGCCGTGATCCGTTACCTCCGGGAACTGCAGCCTGGAGGGATACCGCACCTCATGCGGCCAGTGGTCGAGATGACCGGCGACTCGATGCCGTTGGACGAGATGACCCGTCGCAACCTCGAGCTGGTGGAGTCGATGCGTGGAGGCGCGCACGAGCGGGCCGGCACCCTCGTCGGGGTGCTCGACCGCACCTGCACGCCGATGGGCGCACGGCTGCTGCGCGAATGGCTCCTGGCGCCACTGCTGTCGGTGAACCGGATCGACGAGCGACTCGATGCCGTCGCCGCACTCATCGAGAATCCGGTGTCGCGCCTGGAGCTCAGCACGCTGCTGGATGGCATGCGCGATATCGAGCGGCTCGCCGGCAAGACCGCCGCAACACGGGTGAACCCCCGCGAGCTCCACCACCTCGGGCACTCGCTGTCGCGGCTCGGGCGGCTCGGGGACGTCACCGCGCGCGCCGGACGCGCCGGCTTGTTAGGCACGCTGCTGGACGGCTGGGATCCGTGCGACGACGTGGCGAACGACATCCTGGCGCATCTCGTCGATCGCCCGCCGGCTGCCGTCGGCGACGAGGACGTGTTCCGCAGCGGGATCGATGTCGGGCTCGATGCACTGCGCGCCCTGCGCGATGGTGGAAAGGATGCCATTGCGGGTATTCAGGCGACCGAGCGAGAGCGCACCGGCATTACGTCGCTCAAGATCGGTTACAACCGCGTCTTCGGATACTTCATCGAGGTGTCCAACGCCAACCGGCACCTGATCCCGCCCGATTACCAGCGCCGCCAGACGCTGACCGGCGGGGAACGCTACGTGACGCCGGCCCTCAAGGAGTACGAGGAGAAAGTGCTTGGTGCGACCGAACGTATCGAGCAGCGCGAGCGCGAGCTGTTCGAGCAGTTGCGTCGTCGGGTCAGCGAGGCAATCACCCGACTGCAGGCGGCGGCGGCACGCGTCGCGACGCTGGACGTGCTGGTGTCCTTTGCACAGGTCGCGGAGACCGAGTCCTACACGCGCCCCGTCGTCGACGACGGATTCGACCTCGACATCAGCGGGGGGCGACACCCCGTGGTGGAGCGGATGATGTCGCGTGACCGCTTCATCCCCAACGATGTCGTGCTGTCGCAAGACGCGCGCATGATCATCCTGACCGGCCCGAACATGGCGGGAAAGTCCACGGTGCTGCGCCAGGTCGGACTCGTCGTGTTGATGGCGCAAGCCGGTTCGTACGTACCGGCCACGCGGGCACGGCTCGGCATCGTTGACCGGCTGTTCACGCGCGTCGGCGCCAGCGACAACCTCGTGCGCGGCCAGTCCACCTTCATGGTCGAGATGGCCGAAACCAGCGCGATCCTGCACCAGGCGACGGCGCGGAGCCTGGTCCTCCTCGACGAGATCGGGCGTGGAACATCGACGTACGATGGCGTGTCGATCGCCTGGGCCGTGAGTGAACACCTGCACGACAAGGTCGGCTGCAAGACGATCTTCGCCACGCATTACCATGAGTTGACGCAGCTGGCCGACGAACTGCCGGCCGTGCGGAACTTCAATGTCGCCGTGCGGGAGTCGGGCGAGGACGTGGTATTCCTGCACCGACTGCAACCGGGTGGTGCGGACCGGTCATACGGCATCGAAGTCGGGCGGCTGGCGGGATTGCCGGCGCCGGTCATCACGAGGGCACGGGCCGTGTTGCGGCTGCTGGAAGGGGAGCAGCTGGTGGCGGGACTCTCCGGGCAGGCTGGTCGTCCATCGACGGAGAGGAGGACACCGGAGCAGCGGGCGGGCACGCAACTGGGCCTGTTCCAGGACACGCACCCCGTCATCGAGCGGCTCCGCTTCATTGATCCGAACGAAATGACCCCGATGGACGCCCTGAAAGCGCTCGACGAACTCACGCGGCTGGCGCGCGAAGGAACGGTCTCGTGAGCGTCAGGGGGACAGGGTGGTCGGTGGCGCTCATCCTGGCGGTCCTGGCGCCGGCATCGTGCCGCGACAGCGGCGGGGACGCGGGATCGAGCGATCCGGCGCTCCTCACCCGCGAGCTGCCTTTCGTATACCCGCCGGCTCTGTACGCCGCCGGCGTGGAAGGGGACGTGGGCCTGCGCCTCTTCATCGACTCGTTAGGTCTGGTGGTGCGGGAGTCGACGTCGGTGGCCGAGCCCTCGGGCCGCGCCGAGTTCGATTCCGCCGCGGTGGCAGGAGCGCCCTACCTCGAGTTCCAACCCGCCCGGAGCGAGGGCGCGCGGGTGGGGAAAACGGTCCTGCTCCCCGTGAAGTTCCGCCTGCCCGGGGCCGATTCCCAGCGCCCGGATACATTACCCGCGAAGCGATGACCTCCGTTACCCAGGCGATCCCGGCCACAGCGTGAAAATCACCGTCCTGATGGGTGGCACGTCGGCCGAACGTGACGTGTCGATCGCCTCCGGCCTGCGAATCGCGGTCGCGCTCCGCTCCCGGGGGCACCAGGTCACCTCGATGGATACCGCCACGGGCGTGATCGATGAGGCAACGGAAGAGAGGCTGATGGCCGCCGGGGTGCAGCAGGCTCCACCGGACCTCGCAGCGCTGGAAGCGATGTCGAAGCGCTCTCTATCACCGACGCTGGGCACGCTCCCGGCCATTCGCGAGGCGGACGTGGTCTTTCTCGCGCTGCATGGCGGGCAGGGCGAGGACGGGACGCTGCAGGCGCTGTTCGACCTCTGCGGCGTGCGGTACACCGGCTCCGGGCCGATGGGCAGTGCCATCGCCATGGACAAGGACGTTTCGAAACGGCTTTTCCGCGACAACGGCGTGGGGACGGCGGAGTGGCTGATGGCACCCGCGTCCGCCAGCGACGTACAGGACAAGGTCGGGTTCCCGGTAATCGTGAAGCCCTCGAAACAGGGATCAACCGTGGGCCTAACGCTGGTTCGGGAGCCCGGCCAGCTCGAGGCCGCGATCCGCGAGGCGTTCCGGTACGACGACGAGGTCATGCTCGAGCGCTTCATCAGCGGACGGGAGCTGACCGTAGGCATTCTCGGGAATGAGGCGCTTCCAATCGGGGAGATCATTCCGCGGCATGAGCTGTACGACTACGAATGCAAGTACACGAAGGGCATGGCCGTTGAGGAGTTTCCGGCACGGCTGGACCCGGCTCAAGCGTCGCTCGTCCAGGAGCAGGCGATCCTGGCGTTCAAGGCGCTGAAACTCCGGGGATACGCGCGCATCGACTTCCGCCTGGACGCTTCCGGTGGTTGTTTCTGTCTGGAAGCGAACACGCTGCCGGGGATGACGGAACTGAGCCTGATACCGCAGGCGGCAGCCGCCGCCGGCATTTCGTTTCCAGAGCTCTGTGAACGGATTGTCCAACTCGCGATCACCGAGGGGAGAACGTAAGACGATGGGTGCAACACCGGTGCTGGCGGCGGCCCTCGCGGGCATACCCTCCGGGATCCAGCGACAGGGCGTGTGGGCTGGACGCCGTCAGGTCTTCATCCGCTTCGCGGGAGCCGCGGAAACGGCGCAGATGTACACGGCCGATGCGCTGGCGCGCGAGCTGTCGCGCGCGCTGGGGCGCACGGTGTACCACTCTGTCTGCG
>DAIUET010000002.1:0-2849 GCA_036845045.1 Gemmatimonadaceae bacterium
GGGGTATACGCGAAGCTGTCGGGCGGGGTCACGCTGGTCGTCGGCTCGTCGGATGAATACGCGCCCTGGATCGCGGAGGGGAACAACACGTCGCGTCTGGAAACCGCGGGGGTCAAGCCGGCCGTGGTGACGTTCGACGGTGGCCACCGCATGGATCGGGTGACCCTGGAGCATGTCGCGGGCGCCTGAAGTACCCTAGCGCCCTCTCCAGCGGTCGATCGCGCGACGGTCTTTCTTGTCCGGCTTCCCCTTCTCGCGGAAGACCGGCGGCCCCAAGGCCTTCATCTGCGCCGCCAGCTTCTCGCGCGCCTTGACGCTGTCCTCGGTCTCCGCATACAGCGTCGCCGCGAGACTCGCCGGCCCGCGCTGCTCCGACTCGCCCCGCACCTCGATCACCTGCTCGAACGGCGGCTTCCGGACCCGCAGCGTGTCACCGACGGTGATGGCGCGCGATCGCTTGGCCCGATCGCCGTTCACCTCCACACGCCCCGCGTCGATCGCATCCGCGGCCAGTGAACGCGTCTTGTAGAAACGGGCGGCCCAGAGCCACTTATCGAGACGTACCGGCATTGGTCTTCACAACGGGGAGCAGGCAAGCGCGGCGGAACTACAGCTCGCCGCTCAGCACTCTCTGTAACGTACGCGAATCGACATTGGCGCCGCTCAATACGATGCCCACGCGCTTGCCCTCGAGTTTCGGCGCGAGCACGCGGAGCCCGGCCAGCCCCGCCGCACCCGCCGGCTCGACCATCGAATGCGTGGTGCGCAGCAGGATCCGCATCGCGTCCGCAATCTGCGCGTCGGTGACAGTGACGAAATCGGCGAGACCCTCCAGCAGGGCGGGGAACGTCATCTCGTACGTGGACCGCGTCGCCAGCCCGTCGGCGAACGTCTCAGCCCGCTCGGTTTGCATCGGCTTCCGTGCCAGCCATCCGGCATGCGTGGCCGACGCGCCAACCGCCTGCACGCCGTAGACTGCGGCACCGGGCTTGAGCGCCCCGAAGACCGTCAATGCGCCCACCGCCTGCGACCCGCCGCCGATCGCGATCACCATCGCGTCGATGTCCGGTTCCTGCTCGAGCACCTCGAGGGACATCGTGCCGGCGCCGGCGATCACCTGCGGGTTGTTGGTCGAGTGGGCCAGCGTCGCCCCTTCCTCCTTCACGATGCGGGCCGCCACCAGCACGGACTCGTCGTAGTCGCGACCCTCCTCGATCAACCGCGCGCCTAACGCGCGCATCCCGGCATTCTTGTCCGGGTTGTTGCCGAGGGGGACACACACGGTCGTGAGCACGCCAAACGCCCGGCCGGCGTAGGCCACCCCAAGTCCATGATTGCCCCGTGTGGCCGCGACGACGCCGCGCGCCCGGGCGTCGTCAGGCAGCGCGGTCATGAACGACAGGCCATTCCGGACCTTGAAGGATCCGGTCGGATTGAAGTTCTCGTGCTTGACGGCCACATGGATCCCGTGACCGACGGCGTCATCGAGCTCGCGGTAGGTGCGGAGCGGCGTCGGGGAAAGCAGTGGCGCCAGGCGGATGCGGGCGGCGCGGATGTCGTCCAGAGTTACGGACAATGCGGTGCGTAGGATAGAGGACACATGACGGGCGAAATCTCTGGTCGCGAAGATAATCCCGTGACGCCACCGTAGCTGTCAAATGATTGAAACCACGGCATGTCGCCTGCGTATGGGACGACTGAAGTTGCGACCTCAACGGAATTCTCCATGTCATCGCTTTCGCGCCGCGCACTCGTCGCGCTCACCCTGGTCCTCCTTCCCGCCATCGCTTCGGCCCAGCGTCCCCGGTACCGCGAGCCTTCCTTCGATCGAGCCCCGCGAGCGGCGGTCGGCGCCAGCTTGAGTTACGGCCGCCCGGTCGAGGACTTCCTCAGGTACGTCGACCAGGGATTCGGTTTCGATGCGTTCTTCCGTTTCAACGCCGATCCCATGGGAATCCTCAGCTTCAGGCTGGATGGCGGGTTCCTGATCTACGGCAACGAGACCTTCCGCGTCCCGCTATCGGGCACCATCGGCGGCCGCATCCTGGTCGACCTTACCACGTCCAACAACATTGTCTGGATGGGATTCGGCCCGCAGCTCACTTCGCCCTCGGGCGTCCTGCGGCCCTATGCCAACGCCTCCGTCGGATTCTCCTACTTCTTCACGGAATCGTCGGTGGAAGGGTCCAACAGCACCAACAATCCCTTTGCCAGCACGACGAACTACTCGGACGTGACCTTCCGGTACGGCTTCGGCGGGGGAATCCTGATTCCGTTCCGGACGCGCACCAGTGAATGGGCGATCGACATGGGAGCCATCTACCATGGGAACGGGCAGGTGCGGTACCTGCGCGAGGGTGGTATCGAAGACCTTCCCGATGGCAGCATCATCCTCAATCCCATCCAGAGTGACGCGAACCTCCTCACGTACCGCCTGGGATTCTCGATAGGCCTTCGATAACGGGGCGCAGGATTCGCCCTTTGGATTCCGCGATCACGTCCTGGCCTCGGGAGAGCTGAACCACAGGGGACACGGGGTGCCCGGAGGACGGCTGCCTGGTTCGTGTCGCCCATCTTCGACACGGTATCAAGCGCATGGTCACTGACGGCTGTCGACCCTCCCTCCGTGTCCCCAGTGTCCCTCCTGAGTTACACAGAAACTCCCGGATTTACCCACTCAATCCCCCGAAGACCCGTCATTGTGTCGAACGGTTTCGCCTGGTCGTCCATTCGACGTCACCAGTTACCGTCCGGCGCTCCGATTCCCACCGACGATCTCGATCGAGGGCTTCCCGCCACACTCGCCGGCGTCGCCTACGGCGTAGCACTCGGCGTGTTGCTCGACCTGC
>DAIUET010000002.1:2949-4044 GCA_036845045.1 Gemmatimonadaceae bacterium
GCCACACTCGCCGGCGTCGCCTACGGCGTAGCACTCGGCGTGTTGCTCGACCTGCCGTTAGGTTGGCTCCTCGGCCTTCGCGGCGTCTGGCTGTTTGCCTTCGCGATCGTCGCCGGCATCGTGATGGGCATCCTGATCAGGCGCATGACCGCCGCTGTCACCGAGGGAACGGCCAGCGTGATCCTGTACGCGCTCTGGCCCACGGGCAGGTCCACACCGTACGTCCCGACCTATTCACTGGAACAGGCGCTCGCGGCGAAGGGTGACTACGTCGGCGCGCTGGTGGCATATCGCAACGCCATGCGGCTCAATCCCATGGATCCGGAGCCGCGCTTCCGGGCGGCAGAGATGCTCTTCCGGAGCGAGACACCCGAAAAGGCGGTGACGTTCTTCGACGAGGGCCGGCGATTGGCAGGTGACGATCGAGGCAGGGAACTGTACGCCACGCAACGCCTGATTGACCTCTACCTCGGTCCGCTGGAGAACGATATCCGCGTGCTCGTGGAGCTCAGGCGACTGGTCGACCGTTTTCCCGGCACGCGCGAAGCCGAGGCGGCACACCGGCTCCTGGCGAGGCTGAAACAGGAGCAGGGAACAGGGAATAGAGGCTAGTCAAAGTCCTCGCCTCCACGCTCCCGCTTGCGACGGCCGCGAAGCTTCTTTACGCGCAGCCGTTCCTCCTTCGACGACCGCGTCGGCGCCGTCCTGACCCGCTTCTTCCGCACGTGCAATGCGCGCGCGACCAGCGCAGCCAGGCGCTGCTCCGCGAGCAGTCGGTTCTGTCGCTGGCTTCGGGTATCACTCGCCGCCACCCGGATCCATCCGCTGGAATCAACCCGGGACGCGAGGCGCTGGACAACGCGCGCCTTCTCGTCAGGCGTGAGGGCGCTCGACTCGCCCGGATTCCACCGCACTTCGACGCGGGATGAGGACGTGTTGACGTGCTGGCCGCCCGGACCGCCGGAGCGTGTCGCGCGGACCATGAGCTCGTAGCGCGGGATGGCGTGCGTCGCGTCGACGGCGATCGAATCGGCGGCCAGGGTGACTCCTTGGTTAGTGACTCGTACTCGTGACTCGTGACTCGGCACTGCCACG
>DAIUET010000002.1:4054-34537 GCA_036845045.1 Gemmatimonadaceae bacterium
GCTTATTGAATAATACTAGTAACTCGTTACTCGACAATACACGACCACGCCACACTGGTCCCGTTCTGCGGCAGATCGTGCGTGCGCCCGGAATTGACGAGTCAGCTGGTCTTGCCGCGATTGATCCGGACCCCCGCCACTCGCCGTCCGTCCATGGCGATGACTTCGAGGTCCCCGCCCGGGTACGTCACCCGGTCGCCCACCCTGGGGATGCGCCCCAGCCGCGCGAAGACGTATCCGCCTAACGTCGTCCAGTCTCCCTCGGGGATCGAGACGCGGTGGTCGGTGCGCACGTCGATCAGCGACAGGTTGCCCGCCAGTTCCAGCACCCCGTTCACTTCCACCGATTCCCGCGACACCATGTCGTACTCATCGGCGATGTCGCCGATCACCTCCTCGATCAGGTCCTCCATCGTGACGATCCCCGCCGTGCCGCCGTACTCGTCCAGCACCACCGCCATGTGCGCCCGGGTCTTCCGCAGGTCGTCCAGCACGCGCACCGCCGAGCGCGTGGCCGGCACGTAGAGCGGATCGCGCACGAACTGGCGCAGGGAGAACGGCATCCTCGGGTCGTGGAGCCAGAGGTCCTTGGCCAGGAACACGCCGACCACGTCGTCGAGCGATTCCTGATACACGGGATATCGCGAGTACCGCTCCCGGCTCAGCGTTTCGCGCACCTCGGCTTCCGTGTCGTCGATCGAGAGGGCCGCCATTTCGGTGCGCGGCCGCATGACGTCCTGGACCTTCTTCTCGTGGAAATCGAACACCCCCGCCAGCATCGCCGAGTCGCTCTCGTCGAGCGTCCCGTGCGCCCGCGCCTGCATAACGAGCATGCGCAATTCCTCCGGGGAGTGCACGTGCCGGCTTTCGCTCATGGGCTGGATCCCGAACAGCCGCAGAAAGGCGTTCGCCGTTCCGTTGAGCAGCGCGATGAAGGGGGTCATCAGGCGCGCGAAGAACATGAGCGGCATCGCCACCCACCCGCTCAGGCGCTCCGGCATGACCAGCGCCACGGTCTTGGGCGCCAGCTCGCCGAAGACCACGTGCAGGAACGTGATCACGGCAAATCCCACCGCGATGCCAGCCGCGGTATGCGTGGCACCAGGGGAGGGCTCGATGCCGAACATCCCGAGCAGGGAGTCGATCAGGGCCGCCACCACCGGCTCGCCGACCCATCCCAGCGCCAGAGAGGCGATGGTTATCCCCAACTGGGTCGCGGAGATATACCGGTCCAGGTTGTCGATCGCCTTGATGGCCAGCTTCGACAGCCGATCCCCCCCGTCGACCATCTCCTGGAGCTTCGAGCGCCGCGCCCCCACCAGGGCGAACTCGGCCGCAACGAAGAAGCCGTTCATGAGGACGAGGGCCAGAACGGCCGCGATCCGGACCGAAACCCCTTGCCACGTCAGGCTATCCGTCACGTCCACTAGGAAACTCCAGGTGACGCGAATCGTCCAAGTTCTAGCAGAATGCGAGGGTCATCGCCCCGCACGGCCTCTTGCACGTTGCAAGGGAACGCCCGGCCCCTCCCGTGAACATCTCGCTCGCCCAGGTCTCGGCTCCGAATTCGAAGGTACTCGATCCACGACTCCTGTTGCGCTGGAGTTACGTGGGACGCATCGCGATCACGTTCGCGATCTTCCTCGCGGTCGGTTTCGTGTTTCAGGACTCGAAACCCCAGGACCGGCTCGTCGCGACCCTGCTGCTGATGGCGGCGGCGGTCTTTACTACGATCTCGGCGGCGTGGAGTGAGCTGCAGTCGGGCCCGTTGGATGATTCGTTCCTCGGTGGACAGGTCCTGTTCGACCTCGTGCTCGTGACAGGGCTTGTACACGTGACGGGCGGCGCCGCATCGCAATTCGCGGCGCTCTACATCCTCGTCATCGCCGTCGCCGCTCTCATGCTGACCGCGTCGGCCGGGCTGCTGGTCGCCGCCGCCGGATGTGCGTTCTACTTCACCGATGTCATCCTCGCCCATCGATCGTCGCTGGATCTCGGATACTGGCTGCAACTCGGAGTATTTGCTGGCGTTGCGCTGAGTTCCGGATACATCGCGTCGCGCCTGCGGGAGGCGCGCGCCGGCCGCGAAGAACTGGCGGCCGAACTGGTCAACGTGAGACTGCAGGCGGAAGATATCCTGCGCAACATCCGCAGCGGCATCGTAACCGTTGACGCCGCCGGTCATCTCGTGTACGCCAACCCCGCCGCGAGCGCTCTCCTGGGGATAGACCTGGGGCGAAGCACCGGGCGAAACGTGCGAGACCTGTTCGGGTCCGTATCTCCGGAACTGACGAACGCCCTGGAACAGGCGGCCGGGTCCGGGATCCGGACGCTTCGCGCCGAAGGCAAGGTCATCACCGCCACACGCGGGTTCCCCATCGGCTTGAACACGACGATAACCGCTGGCGCCGAGCAGAGCGGCGGCGCGACCACCGGCAGTCGCACGGCCACGGCCATCTTTCAGGACCTCACGGACCAGAAGCGCCTGGATGCCCTCCGGCGGCGCACCCAGCGGCTGGAAGCGGTGACGGAGTTGAGTGCGTCGCTGGCGCACGAGATCAAGAACCCGCTGGCCTCCATCCGGAGCGCGGTAGAGCAGCTCAGTCACTCGGTGCACGTCATTCCTGACGACCGTACGCTGTCGTCGCTGATTGTGCGTGAGTCCGATCGGCTCGCGCGGCTCCTTTCCGAGTTTCTCGACTTCGCCCGCGTGCGCGTGTCCCGCATCCAGAAGATCGACATCGGGCGCCTCGCTCGCGACGCGGCCACGCTGGCCTCAGCGCATCCGTCGCGCGGCGAACAGGTCCGGGTCGCCATCACCGGCGACGCGGGCGTCATCGACGGCGACGACGACGTGTTGCACCGCACCGTCTTCAACCTGGTGCTCAATGCCGTGCAGCACTCACCGCCCGGCGGCATCGTGCGCGTCGAGGTGCGTGACCTGCGCACAGACGAGATCCCCCCGGGCGTCAGGCTGTCGGGTGGTGGCGTCTCCATTCGCATCGCGGACCAGGGGCCGGGCATTCCACACGACGTCCGCGAGAAGATCTTCGATCCGTTCTTCACCACCCGGCCCGGCGGCAGCGGCCTCGGGCTGGCCGTGGTGCATCGCGCCGTCGAGTCCCACGCCGGCTGTGTGTTCGTGGATACGGAGGTCGGCAGCGGCACGCGGGTCACGGTGCTGCTGCCGAGGGAGCACGACCAACCCGTGGAGGCCACGTGATCGATCGGAAAGCAAACGTCCTCGTGATCGACGACGAATCCAGCATCCTGGAGTCGTTGCGGATCCTGCTGCGCAACGAGGGCTTCACGCCGCACGTGGCGCAGGGCGGACGCCAGGGTCTCGAGCAGATCGCCTCGTTGTCCCCCGACATCGTGCTCACCGACGTCCGGATGCCTAACGTGGACGGCATCGAGGTGCTGTCGGCGGTCCGCCGCCAGGATCCGGCGGTGCCGGTGATCCTCATGACGGCGCAGGCGACGCTCCAGTCGGCGGTCCAGGCCGTCAACGAAGGCGCCTTCTATTACATACAGAAACCGTTCCGGAACGATGACCTCGTGGCGATCCTGCGCCGCGCGGCGGAACATCGCCGGCTGCGCGTCGAGAACCAGTCGCTGAAGCAGGAGATCCGGCGCCGCGAGACGTCTGCCGCCGGTCGCCCGGTCGGAAAGAGCAAGTCATGGATGGAGGTCCTGCGGCTGGCTGAGACAGTCGCGCCGACGGAGTCCACGGTCCTGATCCAGGGAGAATCGGGTACTGGGAAGGAAGTCATCGCCCGCTACATCCATCAGCTCTCCGGACGGGCCGAGGGATCGTTCCAGTCCATCAACTGCGGCGCCCTGCCGGAAAGTCTCCTCGAGAGCGAACTGTTCGGGCACGTGAAGGGGTCGTTCACGGGCGCCATGCGGGACAAGCAGGGCCTCTTCACCGCCGCCGCCGGTGGCACGTTCTTCCTCGACGAGATCGGCGAGACGACGCCGGCCACGCAGGTGAAGCTGCTCCGCGTGCTGCAACATCGCGAGGTGATACCGGTCGGTGCGACCGAACCGGTTCCAATCGACACGCGCCTCATCGCGGCGACCAATCGCGACCTCGAAGAGGCGATGCGGCGGGCCACGTTCCGGCAGGACCTCTACTACCGGCTCAACGTGATCGCGCTGCGCCTGCCGCCGCTGCGCGAGCGGCAGGATGACATCCCGCTCCTGGTCGAGACGTTCCTGCAGCGGCTGGCGACGACGCGGGGCGGCGGGGAGAAAACGCTCTCCGATGCCGCGTCGGACGCTGTCGTCGGGTACCAGTGGCCTGGCAACGTCCGGGAGCTCGAGAACGCGCTCGAGCGCGCCTGGATCCTCACCCCGGGGAGTCGCATCGAGCTCAACGCGCTGCCGGAGCGCGTCACCGCGCCGACGCCGGCGCGGCTGCTCGACGAGCGCGCCGCGCCCAACCCGACGCTGGAATTGATCGAGCGCGCCTACATCCTCTGGGTGCTGAACGCCGAGGGCGGGAACAAGACCCGGGCCGCCGAGTCGTTAGGTATCGATCCGTCCACGCTGCACCGGAAGCTGTCGCGCTTCGGGACGGAGGGGTGACGGTGGACGCGACGTCTTCAGCGCCGGCGACCGAGGCGCCGGCTGCGCTCGGCGACCGGGTCGGGCGGCTCGTTCCGTTCGCGCTCTTCATTGCGGTGATGCTGGTGGCGATTCTCACAATCACGCCGTGGCCCGTCGGCGCGTTCCAGGATGACGCCATCTATGTGGTGCTGGCCAAGGCCCTCGCCACCGGCGAAGGCTACCGGATGATCAACCTCCCGGGGGCCCCGCACGCGACGCACTACCCGCCGGGGTATCCGTTCTTCCTGTCGCTGCTCTGGAGGCTTTCGCCGTCGTTCCCCGAGAACATCGTCCTGTTCAAGTTCGCCAACGCCGTCTGGCTGGCGCTGGCAGCGTTAGGCGCCTTTGTGTTCGCGCGACGGCGGCTTGGCTGGAGCCCGCTGGCCTCGGCGTCGGCAGGCGCCGCCGGTACGCTGGCCATCCTGGTGCTCCTGGTGACCGGGGTCGTGTTGTCCGAGCCGATGTTCATGGCCCTGCTGTTTCCGGCACTGATGCTCAGCGAACGGGCGACCGAGGGAGGATCCTGGAAGGTGGCGATCCTGGCCGGCCTTGCCTGCGGCATCCTGGCGCTGGTCCGGACGCTCGGCGCCGTGATCGTCCCGGCGGCGCTGCTGGTCATGGTGGTCCGACGGCGGTGGTGGAGCGCCGTGGCCTTCGGAGGAGCGGCCGCGCTCTGCCTCGTCCCGTGGCAGCTCTGGGTGTCCGCCTGGCAGCACGAGATTCCTCCGGTGCTTATGGGCAAGTACGGCGCCTACGGCCCCTGGGTGGCCCAGGGCTTCCAGGAGGGTGGTCTCCCGTTCGCGCGCGGGGTGCTGATCGCGAACGTCCAGAATCTCGACCAGTTCCTCAACTTCGCCTTCATGCCGGTCGCGCCGCTCTGGCCGCGCGCCATCGCGATCGTGACGGCCTGCATACTGGGCGCCATCGGTGTGGCGGTTCTCGTCAGGCGGGCGACGGTCACCGCGCTGTTCCTGGCGGCGTACGCAGTGGTGATCCTGCTCTGGCCGTTCGAGCCCGTTCGCTTCGTCCTCGCGGTCTGGCCGCTCCTGACGCTCTGCGGCCTGTCCGGCATCGCGACGCTCTGGGGCTGGCGTCCGTCACTCCCGGTAGCGCGCGGTGTCCGGTACGCGACGCTCGTCCCGGTGGCGGCCATAGTCCTCGGCTTCGCCGCCTACAATGCGCGCGGGTACCGCCAGCAGTGGTGGGCCTCGATCCAGCGCGACGCGGGGCGCCGGGCGAAACCGATCGTCGAGTGGGTTGCCACACGCACGGAACCGACCGACGTCCTGATGACGGATGATGACCTGATCGTGTACCTGTACGCCGGCCGGCGCGGCATGCCGACGTACACCTTCCTGGCCCGGGAGCGCGTGCGGCCGCTCGAGGATGGCGATAACATTTCCGCTGTGCGGAGCATGATCGACACCTACCAGCCTCGCTATTACATCACGACGTCGGAGCCCGGCCGGCGCGCCGCTGAAGCGCTGACGGGGGGCGACGCCCCGTTGCTGCGGCGGCACCGGTTGCTTCCGAACGCCTTCATCTACGAACGCATCGGTCCTTCCTCACTCCAATGAGCGCACCGCCTTCGCCTCACCGCCCGCTGACGCCCCTGTCCAACGAGCTGGTGGAATCGATGGTCCCCCGCCTGCGCGGCCGGACCCCGATCGCTCCCGAGGAGGTTCACCTGTCGGTGCTCGTGCCCGTCTACAACGAGGCGACCACGATCCGGATCATCATCGACCAGGTCCGGTCCGTCCCGATACGTACCGAGATCGTCTGCGTGAACGATTGCTCCACCGATGGGTCTCGCGCGATCCTTGACCGCTTGCACGCCGCCGGCCTGATCGACGTGCTGGTGCACAAGGAGCGGAATGAGGGAAAGGGCGCGGCGATTCGCACAGCCCTCGAGCACAGTACGGGCAACATCGTGATCGTCCAGGACGCCGATCTCGAGTATGATCCCGCCGACTGGTCGCTCATGCTGGATCCGATCGTTGAGGGGAAAGCCGACGCCGTGTTCGGGTCGCGCTTCCTGGGCGGATCGCACCGGGTGCTGTATTTCTGGCACAGGGTTGGAAACTCGTTGCTGACGACCGTGAGCAACATGTTCACGAACCTGAACCTCACCGACATGGAGACGTGCTACAAGGCGATCCGCGGTGACCTTGCGCGGTCGCTGGTGCTCACGACCGATCGCTTCGGCTTCGAGCCCGAGGTGACGGCGCGGCTGGCTCAGGCGGGGGCCCGTATCTGGGAAGTCCCGATCAGTTACTCGGGGCGCACCTACGCCGAGGGGAAGAAGATCGGCTGGAAGGACGGCATCGCCGCGTTCTGGCATATCGTGCGCTTCAACCTGCGTCGTCCGGTGACGCAGCGCACACGCTAGGGCGTTATGCAGAAACGCTGTTACCCGTTAGGCCGCCACGTAGTCTAGCCGATGTTCCCGGGTCGCAGGCGTCGTGGTCGGGCGAGCGGCACAGGACGGAGAGGGGATCGGGCGGCCGGAAGGATCGGCCGTCGCAGACTGCAAGACGGGTCGCAATTCACGGCGGCGGGGGCGGTCTGGGCGCAGTCGGCGGATCCAGCCAAGGCGTTGCGGCATCGCCGCTTGTCACGTCGGCACCTCGTCTGGTCCGCGTGTTGCCTTGCCAGGATACGGCGAAAGCCTCTTGGGTGACTTCCACCTCACAGGGACCTACGGAGACCACACGCATGAGCAACACGATTCGCAAGGGCTTCACCCTCATCGAGCTCCTGATCGTCGTCGTGATCATCGGTATTCTGGCGGCCATCGCCATTCCGAAGTTCGCGAACACGAAGGAGAAGGCGTACCTGGCGTCGATGAAGTCCGACCTCCGCAACATGGTGACCACGCAGGAGGCCTACTTCGCTGACTTCCAGACGTACATCGCAGGCACCGCGTCGAACGTCGGTGGTACCACGGCGGCGGTGAACGGCTTCGTCCCGTCGGCTGGTGTGACGGTCACGGCCGTCGCGACGGCAGGCACAGGCTGGAGCGCCACCACGACGCATTCGGGTACGACCAAGACGTGCGCCATCTTCGTCGGCAGCGTTGCCGCGGTGGCACCGGCCACGGTCGAAGGCGAACCGAAGTGCACACCGTAACCTCGTAGCAACCTCCCACAGCTTCGAGGTGGAACGGGCGGCGACCGAAAGGTCGTCGCCCTTCCACTTTTTGTGGGGCCTGGAAGTAAGGGGCTTCGTGCTGATCGCTACGTGCTGCGGCTGCAACTGCGGGCTGGTGCTGGCGCTGGTTACCATGGTCCAAGCACCAGCACCAGCACCAGCACCAGCGAGTAGCACCTGCAGCAGCTCGCAGCGATCAGCACGCAGCCTTCAGCTCCTGGCAGTGTCCTGCGCCGGTAGTGCTCTGCGCAGTTAGTGCCCCTGCGCCGTTCGCGGCATTAGTGCGCGCACGCAAAGGGGCTTCGTGCTGATCGCTACGTGCTGCGGCTGCAACTGCGGGCTGGTGCTGGCGCTGGTTACCATGGTCCAAGCCGCGGCACCAGCACCAGCACCAGCACCAGCACCAGCGAGCAGCACCTGCAGCAGCTCGCAGCGATCAGCACGCAGCCTTCACCTCCCTGCAGTGTCCGCGCCCTTTCTGTTACAGCCGTGTCCGCCTAACGAGCCAGCCTCGGCCGCCGCATGGCCGGGGCTGCCGGATCACCCGCAGCGTGCGTCGGTACTAAGGAATCGCCGGTGCTTGCCGGCACCCCGCTGGGCTCGTTTCCAGGCACAGCGTTGGGCATCGAAAACCTGCAGGAGGATATATGCGGATTCCGATGATTGTCGCGACGGCTGTGCTGCTCACGGCGGGCGCCGGGGCCGCGAATGCCGCGCCGACGATGGACACGCCGTATCTCATCGCCGCCAGTGCGGTGCAGGATCCGGCACCACCGAAGGGTGGCGACGTGAAGGTGGACGTCAACCTCGATACCGACCGCACCGTCTGGTACACTGATCCGTTATGGATCGTCCTGGGCGCCGCGGCCGTCATCGTCGTTGTCGCGCTGGTCGCCGCAGCCGCCCGTGGCGGTGGCGGTGGAACCACTGTAATCAGGTAGTTCAAGAGAGAGAGAGAGAGAGAGAGAGTAGAGAGCAGAGGGTGGATTCGTCCCCCTCTGCTCTTTGCTTTGCCCTGAAATGATCCACCCTGCGTTCTGAGGGTGATGGCCGGGCGGGTCACGCGCCGTACCATGGCGCGCATGAAACGCGGATTCACCCTCCCTGAAGTCCTCGCCGCCGTCATCGTCTTCGCGGTCGGAATCCTGGGACTGGCCTCGACCGGGAGCTTCATCGCGATCCAGGCGGGAGAAGCGCGCGCCATTACCGAGGGCGCCATTCTTGCCGGCCGTGTCCTCGACTCGCTCCGGTCCACACCGTGCGCCGCGATCGGCTCCGGCCAGCTGACCCACCGCGGCGCCACGGTCCGGTGGACGGCCACCGCCGTCACGCGCAGCACCGCCGTCGACCCCGCACTCGAAATGCCCGGACGACGCGGCACCCGCCAGTGGTACATCAACTCGCTGCTGCCATGCGAACGTTAGGCGCCGGGACCCGGCGGCGGGCATCGTCCCTGGTGGAGCTCCTCGTCGCGCTGGTGCTGTTCGGCGTCATCGGGCTCGCGACGCTCCGCTCCCTGGACCGCCAGGCGCGCTTCCACAGCGGGATCCTCGCCGTGCTCGAGGCGCGGTCACAGCACGCGGCCGCCCACGAGGCCGTCGCGGTCGAGCTGCGCAGCGTCTCACCGGCGTCCAGCGACCTCAATCGCCTCTCCGATTCGGCGATCGTCTTCAGGCTGCCGGTCGGGGCCGGTGTGGCCTGCGGCGTCGCTGCGGGCGTGATCGATCTCGCTCCGGACCGCATCGCCGCCGGCCAGATCTTTGCCGGATTCCGCACTTCGCCGCAACCGGGTGACACGGCCTGGGTGCTGGACGAGAACGCGACCGACATGGCCGCGGACGATGTCTGGGCACCACTCCACGTCACGTCGGCGGCTCGTGCGACCGGCCGATGCGCCGGAAGCCTCCTGATCGATCCCGTCCTCGATGCTTCAACCGCCACGTGGCGGCTCGGCGTATCGGGATCCCCGCCAGCCACCGTCATGCCCGGCGCCCCGGTCCGCCTGACGAGAATGGCGCGCTTTGCGCTCTACCGCGGCGGCACCGGCGAGCACTGGCTGGGCTTCAGCGAGGTGCTGCCGGCCTCCGGCACGTGGGTCACGATCCAGCCGGTCAGCGGACCCTACCTGCCGTTCAACGCGGGCGCGCCGAGTGCCAGTGGAATCGCATTCGCGGCGCGGGACACATCATGCCTCTCGGTTGGCCTCCCATGCCTTCCCTCAGCGATTACCCTGTCTACGCGGTGCGCCTGGATGGGCTGTCTCGCGGCCCGTACCAGGATTCGCTGCACTCCCTCATCAACCTGAGGAATATCCGGTGACGCTTTGCAACCGCGCCGGACTGGCGCTCCCCGCCGCACTGTTCACGCTCGTCCTCATTGCCCTGTTCATCGCGGGCAGCGCCTTCGCCGCGACACAGGAAGTACGCGCCTCGGCCGGGACACTCGCCGAACGTGTCGCGCTGGAGGCGGCGGAATATGGCGCGGTGGCCGTGTTGCGGGACTGGGATCCGGCGTGGAACCTCGCGGCGCCGATCGGACAGACGACAGGACCATTCACGCACACGTTGGCCGGTGGCGCGGCGGCGCAGGTCCGCCTGACGAGGACGAGCCTCACCACGTGGTGGATCGTCAGCGAAGGGATCGTCGGGGGCGCTGCATCGCGCGCGGCGCGACGGACCGTCAACGCGGTCCACCGGCTCGACCTTCCCCCCCTCGTGCCTGACGCAGCGCTCGCGGTGGCCGACAGTGTCCGCGTAGCCGGGAGCGGCGCGGTCATCGGCACTGACAGCGTCGACGCCATCGCGTGCGGCAGCCTGGCCGGCACGCCGGTGGCCGGCGTTGCGGCGGTGGACACCACGCGCGTCACCGGTCCCGCCGGGATAACGGGCGCGCCGCCGTTGGTCTCCGACAGCACAATCCCGGCGCGCATCGTGGCGATCGATTCCGCGCTGACCGCCGGCATCGTCTTGCCACCCGGCGCCATCGTCACGCCGGCGCCGGTCGTCACAGCGGGCGTGTGCGATACGCTGTCGACGGCCAACTGGGGTGATCCCGCGGGCGGGGCCTGCGGTACGCATTACCCCATCGTCCGCGCGCTCGGCGACCTCACCGTACGCGGCGGAACAGGGCAGGGCATCCTCGTCGCCGCCGGGGACGTGCGCTTCGAGAACGGCGCGACCTTCGCCGGCATCGTCATCGCGCGGGACGATTTCGTCACGGGAAGTGGCGGTGGATCCGTCCTGGGCGCCGTGCTCGCGGGCGACATCGTTCGCGGCGCGGGCGACCACACGGTGATTGGTGACGGCGGGCAGCTCCGGCGGTCTTCCTGTCGCATTCGTCAGGCACGACTCGCTGGCGCGCCTCCCGTACGCGTCAGGCAGCGGTGGTGGATGGAATTCCACTGATCGCGGCGGCTCCTCGCATCAGCTGCCGCAGAAATGGGACACCATTCGCGGTGATCACGTGGTTCTCGTGACCACGCTCACGTCGGCGGGAAAGCGCAACACGCGATGCAACCTGCTGTTACTCCCTCTCCCGGGCGGTCGTGTAATGGGCAGCAACGACCAGATGACGCTGGTTCAATCTCTTGGGACGTCGGCTGTGCGGCGACCCGCGAGACCGAAGAGCGTCGAAGGTCTTCGCTGATTCACTGCGCCGGGCGGAGCGGCCCACAACCGCGTCGCAATCGCGCACAACAGTCGGTGTTCAGCCGGGTCACCGCTTCAGGGGCCTGGTAACCGCGGACCCTCGCACTCGACCAACTCGTTATGGCGCTCTTCGGTCGCAAGAAGTCGACGATCGGCCTCGACGTCGGCTCAGGACTCATCAAGGTCGCGGTCATCGACCACAGTCGCGGCGAGCCGGAGCTCGCCCGCGTCGTCATCCAGCCACTCCTGGCGGATGCCATCGTCGAAGGCGAGGTCATGGACCCGGGCATCGTGACGGACGCGATCCGCATGGCGCTCGAGCAGTCGGGGCTGAAGAGTCGTGACGTTGTCACGGCCGTCGGCGGCCGCGACGTGATCATCAAGAAGATCCAGATCGAGCGCGTCAAGGAGCAGCAGGCGCGCGAGCTGATGCGCTGGGAAGCGGAACAGCACGTGCCGTTCGACATGGAGTCGGTGGAGCTGGACTTCCAGATCCTCGATCCCGACGGCGGCGGCCAGGACATGAGCGTCCTGCTCGTCGCCGCCAAGCGGGAACTGGTCGAGTCGAAGATGCAGCTCCTGTCGGACGCCGGCGCCACCGCGTCGGTCGTCGACGTCGACGCCTTCGCGCTGCATAACGCCTTCGAAGTCAACCACCCCAGCGCGATGCGCGGCGTGGTGGGGCTGATCAACATCGGCCATGAAGTCACGAACATCAACATCCTCGACGACGGCGTGCCGATCCTGACCCGTGACATCACGGTCGGGACGCGGCGCTTCCGCGAGGATCTGCAGCGCGAGCGCGGCCTCGGCGCGGTCGAGGCCGAGGGGCTGCTGCAGGGTTACGACCGGTCACCGCACCTCGACGCGGTGATCGACGGTCGCGGCGAGGAGATCGCCGTCGGTGTCGAGCGGGCGGTCGCCTTCCTGGCGTCGTCGTCGCGCTCCGCCGCGCAGATGAAGGCGGTCTACCTGTGCGGGGGCGGCGCCCGGGTTCCGGGACTGGCCGAGGCCCTCGGCCGCCGCCTCAAGCTGCCGGTCCAGCTGGCGAACCCGCTGGCCAACATCCGCGTCCGTGATGGCGCGCTCGACGGCCTGGTGACCGACGAGATCGCGCCGCTCCTCATGCTTCCCATCGGCCTTGCGCTTCGCAAGGCTGCCTGAGCCCCTCGCCGACCTAACGATGATCGAAATCAACCTGACACCGGGCGCGTCCCGGAAGTCCAAGGGACGCGGCGTCAGCTTCTCGCTGGCCGGCGTCATGGGCGGCGGCGGACAGTCGTCGTTCAAGGATCCCTTCCTCCTGGGCGCCATCGTGAGTCTCATCGTCGCCGGCGGGACCGTCGGGATGATGCACCTCACGCAGTCCCGGACAGCCGGCGAGCTCGCCGCCCGCGAGGAGCAGGCCGTCTCGGACTCGATCCGGTTCGCCGCGGTGCTGCGCCAGCGCCGTTCGGCCGAGGCCAAGCGGGACTCGGTGCTGCAGCAGCTCACGGTCATCAAGGCCATCGACGCCGACCGGTTCATCTGGCCGCACGTGATGTACGAGGTGAGCCGCGCGCTGCCGCCCTATACCTGGCTCAAGACGCTGGCGGTGTCCTCACCGCAGGCGCCGCCGCTGGGCACCGGGCCGGCGCCCGTGCCGGGCGACACCACGAAGCCGGCCGCCCCCGCCGTACCCGAGCTGGCGAAGTTCCGCCTGGTCGGTAACACGGTCGACATCCAGGCGCTGACGCGCTTCATGAAGCTCCTCGAGGCCTCGCCGTTCATCCAGAACGTGCAGCTGGCGCGGTCGGAGATGGCGCTGGTCGAAGGCAAGGAAGTCACGGAGTTCACGCTCGACGCCATGTACGAGCGGCCCGACAGCTCCATGATCGTGACGATGCCCGTTTCGCTCTCGGTGAGGTAACCGCCATGGCACTGCTTCCCAGCAATCCGCGCGATCAGAAAATGGTCGCTGTCGCCGTGGTAGCGTTTGCGCTCGCGGCCCTCTACTGGAACTTCGTCTGGACCCCCAGGCACGACGAGCTGGTGACGCTCTCGGTGCGCCTGGACACGCTGGACGCCCAGAACTCTGTGTCGCGCGCCCGTATTGCGCAGGGCACCGCCGCCGATCTCGAGGCGGAAGCCGCTCGCTACTCGCGCGACCTCGAGGTCATGCGCCTCCTCGTCCCGACCGGGAACGAGCTGCCGTCGCTGATCGAGCAGGTCTCCACGGCCGCGCGCCGCGAGGGCCTCGACATCGCCAGCCTCGAACCGCAGCCCATCGTGCACGGCGAGACCTTCGATACCTACACGTACAAGATTTCGGTGACCGGCGGCTATCACGCGCTGGCCGAGTTCATGACCAACGTCGGGTCGCTGACGCGCATCGTGACGCCCGTGAATGTCGCACTCGGCCTGTCCACGAACCAGAACGCCAACGCGGTGAAGCTGGCCCCTGCCGGGACGGCGCCCGTTGAGTCCCGGTTCGAGATCCAGACCTACGTGATCCGGACTGCGCCGGCCGCGCAGGGAGGAAAGTCATGAAGATCGCTTCGCTGGTACTGGCGTTGTCGGTCGCGGGCGCACACGTCGCGTCCGCGCAGTCGACCCCGATTTCGAAACCGAAGGCCGCGGCGCAGAAGGCAGTGGCCGCGACCAATGAGCATACACGGCGGATGACGGCGTCGCCCGATTCCACCGCGGACTCCACGCGCCGGATGGGGAACAGCCGCGCCACGCAGGCGTCGGCCGGTTCCACCGTTGCCCCCGGCGACACGGCGATCTTCAGCCGCGAGGCGTTCCGCTACAACCGCAGTGGCCGCCGCGACCCGTTCGTGTCGCTCATGGCCTACGGCGAGTTACGTCCCCTGATCACCGAGCTGCGCGTCACATCCATTGCCTTCGACCCCAATGGCGGGTCGGTGGCCGTGCTGCGTGACCTCGGGACCAAGGAGCAGTACCGCGTCCGCGTCGGCGAGTCGTTAGGCCGCATGCGGGTCGCGCGCATCGCCAAGAAGGAGATCACCTTCACCATCGAAGAGTTCGGCTACAGCCGGCAGGAAACGCTGGCCCTGGTCGATCCCAAAAAGGAGAGCTCGCAATGAGGCGAATTCGTACGCTGGCTGCAGTGGCGGCCGGAGCGCTGAGTATCGGCGCCGGTCCCGCGAACGCCGCGCACATCGACGGGCGGCCCATGCGCGCCACGGTGCACCCGGTTCAGGGCGCCGTGTCCGCTCTCAGCGTCGTCCCCGGCGACGGGCGGGCCGATGTCGTCATCGCGCTCACCGGGCCAGTCAAGGTCGCTGATTTCACCATCGAGGCGCCGGATCGCATCGTCCTCGACCTGACGGGTGCACGTCTGAACCCGTTAGGCCGGGCCTACGACCGGAAGCAGCGCGGTGGGATCCGCAATATCCGCGTCGCGCAGTACAGCCCCACCATCGTCCGGGTCGTGCTCGATCTCGACCAGCAGCGGACGTACGCGGTGTCGCAGTCCGATTCCGAAATCCGCGTGTCGGTGACGGGCGGCGAGCGTTTCGTCGCCTGGTCGACGGGCAATGCGCAACCGGCGGTCGCCGAGGCGGCGCCGCCGATGCCGAAGTCCGAACCACCGGCGAACGTCGCCGCGGGAACGCTGGCCCAGGCGCCGGCTCCCGTGACGCCCGCCCCCGTAACGCCTCCTCCCGCAGCGCCCGTCGCCGCGACGCCGGTGGTCGAGCGCCCCGCGGCCGAAATGGAAGTCATTGTGCCGAAGGCGCCGGTGAACGAGGTGCCCATCTCGACCTTCGTGTCCTTCGGTGCGCAGCAGTCGCAGGCGCGCCGGATCACCATCACCTGGGAAGACGCGAACATCGCCGACGTCCTGGCGACCTTCGCCGAAGTCGGCGGGCGCACGATCGTGCGCGGCAAGGCGGTCACCGGAACGGTGTCGGCCGAGATCAAGGACCAGCCGTGGGACGTCGCCATGAAGGCGATCCTCGACGCGCATGGCCTGGCCGCAACGGAAGAGAACTCCGGCATCATCGTCGTCGACAGCTACGAGAACATCCTGCTGCGCCAGGCCAGTGAGCCGCTGCGCATCGAGATGGTCAACGTCAACTACGCCTCGGCCGGTTCGCTCGTCGAAACCGTCCGCGGGCTCCTGTCCAAGGACTGCCCGCCGGGTGGCGGGAGCGTTTCCGACACGCCGGGTGCCTCATCCGGCCAGCAGAACTGCATCATCCGCGGGAACGTGTCGGCGGACAGCGGGACCAACTCGCTGATCATCACCGAGGTCACCTCGCGTATCCCCGGCCTGCTCCAGTACATCCGCCAGCTCGACGTGCGCACGCCGCAGGTCGCGCTGAAGGCCAAGATCATCTCCGTCAGCCGGACCTCCATCGAGCAGCTGGGCCTCAGCTACGACCTCGGCAGCTCGGCCGCCTACTTCAACAACCTCATCCCGCGCAACCGGCCGGGCAGCGAGACAGCCGACGATCGCGAAGGCCGCGTCACGCTCGGCGGCGACGTGCTCGCCGGCGTCGGCAACGCGTCGCGGAAGTACAAGAACGGCTCCGCGCTCAGCCTGCTCTTCTCGACGGCGTTAGGCAAGTACAGCCTGACGGCGTTCCTGGACGCGCTCCGCGAGCAGCAGCTCTCGGACATCCAGGCCGAGCCCAGCATCGTGACCCTCGACAACCGCGAGGCCAAGATCCTGGTCGGTGAGGAAACGCCCGTCCGCGTCATCGACGCCGGCGCCGCGTCGCAGGTCGGCGTGCCCGCCCGCGCCAACGTGCAGTTCAAGGAGACCGGTATCATCCTCACGGTGACGCCGCACATCACGAACAACCGCCAGATCCGCATGTCGATCGCGGCCGAGCAGTCGGAACTCCGCATCATCGGCGGCGACCTGGGCTTCACCATCCCGAAGCGGAACGCCACCACGCAGCTCCTGGTCAACGACGGGGAGACGGCCGTGATCGGCGGCCTGACCCAGACCCAGCTGGTCAAGAACAAGTCAGGCATCCCGCTGCTGTCCGACCTTCCGTTGCTGGGCCGTCTGTTCTCGCAGACAGACACGCGTGAGGAGAAGCGCGACCTGCTCATCCTCATCACGCCGCACATCATCGACGAAGGCGAGGCGATCCGCCCGCCCAACAACGACCTGAACTAACCCACACGGAGTCCCTGACGATGAGGCATTTCATGCATCGCGCGGCCTCTGTGGCCACCGGCACGCTCGCCGCCCTCGGGCTGGCGGCGTGCGACGCGACGGAACTCGCGTCGGGTGGCAATGATCGCGTGATTCCTTCCGTCTCGATCAGCATCGAAAATGCGTTCGGGCCGGCGGGTTTTGACACGGTCTCGGTGCGCACGCCGGTTCAGGTGCGCATCCAGGCCACCGACAATGGCGCACTGCTCTACGCCGTGGTCCGGATCTTCGCGGACTCACAGCTGATCGGTATCGATAGCGTCCCCCTGGCCGGTATGCGTGAAGTCGACCAGGTGGTCGACGTCTCACTTGCCGGCGTCTTCTCGGGCCAGCAGGTGGTGGTGCAGACGACGGTCGGCGACGGCGCCGGAAATACCGCCGTGGCCGAGGCATTCGCCTCGGCGTTCGATCCGAACGTGCCGACGGTGTTCCTTGTCAGTCCCGCCACCACCGTGTTCGCGGGTGGCACGTACTCACTCAACCTCTCGGTCGCCGATAGCAGTGGCGTGTCGAAGGTTGGATTCCGCGCGTCCGGCGCCGGCATCAATACCGCCGATAGCACGCTCTATAGCGAGCCGTTGCCCGAGGCGGATACCACCGGCTTCCTGATCGCCGTCCCCGCCGGCGCCCCGATCGGCCAGACCTTCACCGTCACGCCGTTCGCGGAGAATCGCGAAGGCGCGCGGACCTCAGGGCAGTCCGTCACGGTTCGCATCGTGGCGGCCGGAACCGACCAGTTGGCTCCGCTCGTGTATCAGACGGTCCCGCCACGCATGGAGACGCCTGACTCCATCGAGGTCTTTGCCCGTGACATCGACGGGCTCGTGCGGGTCGTCGGTTTCATCGTCAGGGACCAGGCAGGTCTCATTCAGCATCGTGAGGAGCAGACGCTGGCCGTGGCGACGCAGCAGGTGTCGCTCCGCCTGGCCTTCAATGCCCCGACCTCGCTACGCGGCAAGACGCTCTTCATTACCGCCTATGCGACGGACGTCGCCGGCCACACCGGCTATGCGGTCACCACCGGTGCAAACCTGCCGGTGAGCTCGGACAGTATCGGCAAGCGTGACCCATCGGTCTACGCGTTTGGTCGCACGTACCCCCTCCCGGCCGGCAGCCTTGGCGCCGACATCGCGGTGGACAGCGTCCGCCGGACGGTGTACGTGTCGAACATCAACAAGAACCAGCTCGAAGCGTGGTCGTACAGCAGCACGCTGTCGCCACTGCCGGCGGTCTCGGTAGGGTCCATGCCCTGGGGCATGACCATCGATAACTCCGGCTCGCTGCTCCTGGTGGCCAATTCCGGCGGTACCAACATCTCCATGGTCAACCTGCTGCAGCGTCGGGAAGACGGCCGCATCAAGACAGCCAACGAGTATGTGTTCGAGGTGACCTACAGCAAGGACGAGAATTCGGGCGGCTTCAAGTTCGACGTCTCTGCTCCCATCGACTACTCCGACCGTCCGCAGTACATCGCGCAGTCGGCCAGCGGTGCGCTGTACTACAGCACCCGGCCGACCAGCACCGCGCAACCCGGAACGCTGCGCCGCGTCGACAACTTCCTCGACGCGCGCACCGAGCCGCGCCAGATCTGGCAGTACGGCAGCTTCCTGAAGGGCAAGTACGTCATCTTCAACTCCGACGCGGTTGACGTGATCAAGGGCGCCAATGGCGAGCCTGACGAGATCATCATCTGCGACCACACACCCGGCAACAATCCCTCCACGGCGCTATGCGTCACCGACTTCACCGTCGAGGGGGCAGTGGCCCAGCTGGCCGCGGCGCCGACCAATGGCAACGTGGCGGCCGTGAAGGACCTCAGTGTCGAGTCGCTCGCGCTGCAGGACACCAACTTCGTCGCCGTCGGCGGTGATCGTCGCCGCGTGGCGTTCGGCGAGGCGAACTCGGGTGGCCGCGCCGGCCGCGTCCTCCTGCTCTATGATCCCACGGGCACGCCCGCCGGCTCGGAGCAGTACTCCGCTCCGATCGAGGTCACGGACCTGACGAGCAATGCCTCGGACAAGGTCTTCGGCCTTGCGATCAACGGGAACAGCACCAACGTCGGCGTGCACGGTGTCGAAACCTTCTTCGCCGACTCGTCGCTGCGGCTCCAGGGCAAGTTCGCCACGTTCAACACTGGAGCGGGCATCGCCTTCCACCCGAGAAACGTCGAGGAGTTCACGCCGGACAGCCTGGCGCGTATCGCATTCGTCGCCTCGGGCGACTTCTCCATCCAGATCGTCGACAGTTATTCATACCGGCTTCGCGGCCGGATCCCGCTCCGCACGAACCTCTATGGTCCGCTCCGTGCCGTACTGCCGACGCAGTCGGATCTCGCGGTCGATCCCCTGCTGGCCGTCAAGCTCTTCGGCTTGACCCCGGAAGGAATCGTGGTCATAGATGTGCGCAGGGGAGATATCGATAACGCGCGAACGCCTTAGGCCACGGTCCATAGCGTCGCGCAGGCTACGCACTACGGGCCTTGGCCCTACCGCGAGCCCGGCCTTCCTGGTCGGGCTCGCGTTCATTGGGGGGGGTGATGCTCCGCTTTACCACCGCTGGCGAATCTCATGGCCCGGGCCTGGTCAGCGTGCTCGAAGGCATGGTGGCCGGTCTCCCGCTGCTTGCCGACGATGTGAACCGGGAGCTTGCCCGCCGGCAGCAGGGCTATGGTCGCGGGCGTCGCATGCAGATCGAGCGCGACGAAATCGAGTTCATCGCCGGCGTGCGCGCGGGACAAACGGTGGGCTCTCCGATCGCCATGGTCATCCGCAATCGGGACTGGAAGAACTGGCAGGACGTGATGGACCCGGCCCCCCGCGACGGCGATCCCGATCCGCGGCGGCGCGCTGTCACACGGGTAAGGCCCGGTCACGCGGACCTGACGGGCCTCCTCAAGTACGACCGGGACGACGCGCGCGACGTGCTCGAGCGGGCCTCGGCGCGCGAGACCACCGCCCGCGTGGCGGCGGCCGCGATCTGCCGGCGGTTTCTGGCGGAATTCGACGTGACGATCGGCAGCCACGTCGCACACCTCGGCGGTATCGATGCCCGGCGCCCTGACCCGCTGCCTGACGACATCAACGCCGCGGCGGATGGTTCCCAGGTGCGTATGCTCGACGCGGAGGCGGAGGCCCGGGTGATCGCGCGCATCGACCAGGCCAGGGCGGAGGGCAACACTCTCGGCGGCATCTGTGAGGTAGTCGCGGACGGGCTGCCGGCCGGCCTGGGGTCGCACGTCTCGTGGGATCGCAAGCTGGATGGCCGCCTGGCCGCCGCGATCATGTCCATCCCCGCCGTGAAGGGCGTGGAGATTGGCCTGGGGTTCGAGACGTCCCGGCGTCCGGGTTCGGCGGTGCACGATGAAATCGTGCCGGCGCCGGGAAGCCCCCGGACCGGCAACGTGCGCCGGAAGACGAACCGGGCTGGCGGCACGGAGGGCGGGATGACCACCGGCGAGCCGCTGGTCCTGCGCGTCGCCATGAAGCCCATCAGCACGCTCATGCGCCCGTTAGGCACGGTGGACGTGAAAACGGGCGGGGAGGCGAAGGCGACCGCCGAACGGAGCGACGTGACCGCGGTGCCGGCGATGGGCGTCATCGCCGAGGCGATGGTGGCGTTCGTGATCGCACAGGCCTGGCTCGAGAAGTTCGGCGGCGATTCGCTCGACGAGACCCGACGCAACGTCGACGGCTATCTGGCCCGGATTGACCAACGCATCGGCGCGTGACGACGCCACTGACGCCGGCCAGCGGGACGCCGCCGCACATCGTACTCGTCGGCCTGCCGGGCGCCGGCAAGAGCACCGTCGGCCCGCTCCTCGCCGAGGCGCTGGGCGCCAGGTTCGTCGATATCGATCACGAGATCGAACGCCGGGAACGCATGTCGGTCTCGGAGATCTTCTCGACCCGCGGTGAGGCAGCGTTCCGGGCGATGGAGAGGATCATCACGGAGAACCTGGCCAAACAGCCCGGTATGGTCATTTCTGCCGGCGGGGGTTGGATGGCGGACGAAGCCAATGTCTCCCTGCTCAGGCCACCAGCCCGGATCATCCACCTCCGGGTTACAGTATCAACCGCCCTGTCCCGACTGGGGGACGAAGTAAGTCGGCGTCCTCTGCTGGCCGGACCGGCAGTCGCGAGCCGTTTTGAGTCACTCGCCGCTGCCAGATTGCCACTCTATAGTAGGGCCGACGGGGAGATCGACACGGAAGGCCTTACGCCGCAACAGGTTACGAATTTGGGCCTGCGGCTTGCTTCTACGTGGGGATGGCCGATAGGTTAGCCCGCCACACAGCACCGGTGCCGTTTCCGGGCAGCCCCAAAGCCTCACGGAAACCCCGGAAGTTGTTGCCGATCAGCAGCTTGGGCTGTCGTCGAATTGCTGGTGGCCGCGTTCTGAGGATTGCGCTGTTCCGGGGAACGTGCCGCAATTTTGCGAACGTTCGGCCGCTCTGGGGGAATGACGGATGACGTTTCGGGTGATGGGTCCACACGAGTGGGGGCGGTTCGCGCCCGACGCGTGGGGGCACCTGCTTCGGTTGTCAGATAGCGGGGCCCTGAATGGACCGGAGCTCGAGCAGGTGATCGAGCGGGCACTGGCGCACTTCGACGGCCGGATCGCGCTGGACGACCTGCGTTCCCTCATCGATGGGTCGGGGTTCGACGAATCGGGGTCGGGGCTGGATCAGGTGAACGTGCATTAGGGGCAGCGAAGAGCGATTAGCGAAGAGCGAAGAGAATTAATGGCCATAAAGAAAAAGACCACTGACGACGCGACCAGGCCAACCGTTAGGCGCATTGCCGGACGGGGGGCTTCCGCGCGCGCGTCGTCGGCGGCGAAGAAGAAGAAGGCGTCCGCGGCCGCTACGCGAGGGAAGGCCGCGGCGAAGACGGCGTCCCGGCGCGGCAAGGTCGCCGAGGAGCTGGTGGAGAGCAACGGCAGCGGGGGCGGCGGCACGCTCGTCATCGTCGAGTCGCCGCGCAAGGCAAAGACACTCACCAAGTACCTCGGTCGCGGCTACCGCGTGAAGGCCACGGTCGGCCATGTGCGCGACCTGCCGGAGAAGAAGCTCGGCATCGACGTCGAGAAGGGGTTCGCGCCCGAGTACGTGACCATCGCCGGCAAGGAAAAGACGCTGGCCGAGATCAAGGAAGCGGCGCATAACGCGGACGCCGTGTACATCGCGACCGACCCGGATCGCGAGGGCGAGGCGATCGGCTGGCACGTCGCCGAACAGATCAAGCGGAAGTCCGGCGCGCCGGTCAGGCGCGTGCTCTTCCCCGAGTTCACGAAGGAAGCGATCCGGGCGGCGATGGAGCATCCCCGCGACATCGACACGCGCCTCGTCGATGCGCAGCAGGCGCGTCGTGTGCTCGACCGTCTCGTCGGCTACAAGGCGAGTCCGATCCTCTGGAAGACGGTCAAGAAGGGATTGTCCGCCGGACGCGTACAGACGGTCGCGCTGCGGCTGCTCGTGGAGCGCGAGCGTGACATCCGCGCCTTCAAGCCGCAGGAGTACTGGACTATTGCCGCCGCCATGGAGAAGGACGGCCAGCGGTTCACGGCCCGCCTGCACGCGGTGGATGACAAGAAGGTCGAGATCCACGACGAGAGCCATGCGAAGGCCATCGTGTCCGATGTCGAACGCCTGGCGCGGGCGACCGCGCGGGCCGCCGGCCTGCGGGCCGAGTTCGCATTCCCGCTCACCGAAGTGAAGCGGCGCGAACGGCGGAAAAATCCGTCCGCGCCATTCACCACCAGCACGCTGCAGCAGGAAGCGGCCAAGAAGCTGGGCTTCGGTTCCAAGCGCACCATGCGTACCGCGCAATCGCTGTACGAGGGCGTGGATCTTGGCTCCGAGGATGCGGTCGGCCTCATCACGTACATGCGAACCGACAGCACGCGCGTCGCCGAAAGTGCCGCGTTGACGGCGCGCGAAATCGTCAGGCGCGAATTCGGCGAGGAGTACCTTCCGGCCGCGCCACAGCTGTACGTCGGGGGCAAGCAGTCGGCCAATACGCAGGACGCCCACGAGGCGATCCGCCCCGCCGATCCTGCCCGGAAGCCGGAAGAGCTGAAGCGCTACCTGAAGGACGAACAATTCAAGCTCTACCAGCTCATCTGGCAGCGCTTCATGGCATCGCAGATGTCGCCGGCGGTTTTCGATACGACGACGCTCGATTTCATGCTGGGCGGCGATGAGGACGGCGTCACGCCGATCCATCGCTACCTGTTCCGGGCCACGGGCAGCATCGTGAAGTTCCCCGGATTCCTGGCGCTCTATCGCGAGTCGCGCGAGGAAGGAGAGGGGAAGGCTCTCGAGGATGAACAGGCCCTGCCGGTCGCCGAGAAGGGCGAGCGCGTGGCCATGACGGAGGTCACGCCGTCGCAGCACTTCACCGAGCCGCCGCCGCGCTATTCGGAGGCGAGCCTGGTCAAGGAGCTCGAGAAACTGGGCATCGGCCGGCCGTCGACCTACGCGCAGATCATCTCGACGCTACAGGACCGGCATTACGTGAACCTCGAACAGCGTCGGTTCTTCCCGACGGAACTCGGGGAGAGCGTCGAGCGCGTCATGGTCAAGCAGTTCCCCGATGTGTTCAACGTCGGCTTCACTTCCGAGATGGAGGAGGAGCTCGATCGGGTCGAGGAAGGGCGCCTGGGCTGGCAGCGCGTGCTGAAGGACTTCTGGAAGCCGTTCGAGTCGTCGCTCAACGACGTGCAGGTCGAGTCGCTCATCGCCGAGGCACATGACCTGTCGGCGCTGGAGAAGGAGCGTTGCCCGCAATGCGGGGGCAAGCTCGTGCCGAAGGGCGGGTTCTTCGGCCCGTTCGTCGCTTGCGAGAATCACCCCAAGAACTGCAAGTACACCCGGCCCATCAAGGGCGAGCGGAAGCCGGCCGAGCTCACGGAGCACAAGTGTCACGAGTGCGGTGCTCCCATGGTCATCCGCCATGGCCGTGCCGGCGATTTCCTCGGCTGCTCGCGATTCCCGAAATGTCGCGGAACGCGTTCGATGCCGACCGGCGTCATGTGCCCCAAGGACGGCGGCGAGATCGCGCAGCGGCGATCGAAGAAGCGCGGCAAGGCGTTCTACGGCTGCTCGAACTACCCGAATTGCGACTTCGTTTGCTGGGACAAGCCGGTCGCCGAGATCTGCCCGGAGTGCGGCTACCTGGGGGCGGAGATGAAGCGCAACAAAACGCGGGGCGAGTACCGTCGTTGCCTCAAGTGCGGCAACGAGTGGGACGTGTCCGTCCCGGAGCCGGAAGCCGAAGCCGAAGCGCTGGCCGGCTGACACACTCCGCGTGGAAGGGCCCCTGACGACTCAGGGTCTTTGTTTGGACGAGGTTCGGAAAACCGCCGAGGTGACGCACGCGTGACTCGGGGTTCCTATGGTGGAGAGGTGGAACCGAATGAAATAACGCGTGAAGTCATCGGCGCGGCGATGCCCGTTCACACAGCTCTCGGTGCTGGCCTCCTGGAAAGCGCCTATCGCACGTGCCTTTGTCGAGAACTGGATCTCAGGCGCCTCCGGTATCAGGCTGAAGTCGCGCTGCCGATCACGTATGAGGGTGTCGACATTGATGCCGGTTACCGCATCGATCTGCTGGTGGAAGACGTCGTCGTTGTCGAGATAAAAGCGGTGGCCAGAACGACCCCTGTGCACGAATCCCAGCTGCTCTCCTATCTGAGATTGAGCGGCAGAACCGTTGGCCTGCTTATCAACTTCCATGTCCTTCACTTGCGCGACGGGATCCAGCGTATGGTGAACAACTTCCATGGTTAGGGGTGGAGCGGAAAACGTTCGTTTCCGTTTGTAGTCCGGAGGCCGGGCCTTCTTGCTTTCACCGGAACACTTGGCCGCCGGGAGCATGAGCTTCGGGAGGCGCGCCGAGAAGTGACGTCAGTCCTGGTTTTCTCTGCGGTCCTTCGCGATCCATTGCGTACTCTGCGACCAAAGTGTTTTGCCGTGTGATTACCCGTTCGGAGCCATGCTTATCAACTGAACATTTTGACCGCCGAGAACGCAGAGGTTGGCGCGGAGTAACGCCGAGCGTCTACGGCCTCGCGGTTCTCCGGCACCCTCCGCGGTCCTTCGCGTACTCAGGCAGCGCGAATCGTGTGTCCGGGAACTGCTGTAACCCGCGGGAAACTCACCTCACCTCGGGGCGCACAGTGTGGAGGATGGCGCGGAGTTCTGTTGCTTCCTCGGGCCGGGAACTCGTGATCGTTGCCAGCAGCCACTTGCCCGAATCTTCACCCCCCCACTCCGCCTGCCACCGAGCGATGAGTGTGTACCTTCCACGGTCATATGTCGCGACGACATCAGCTGGATACCCGCTCAAGCTGGCGCGACAGACGTTTCGTCGCTGTTGCTGCCGATAGTAATAGCTGTCGAACATCTGTTGCGCCTCCTGCTGGCGCACGACACTGAACAACCCGTACGTGCTCCTGGCCGGCGAGCGTATGCCGATGTTGGTGGGAGGACCCTGTTCCACAATGAAGCCGGGAGGCGCCGCAACGGTCACACCGCCAACCCGACGACGAGTCCATGTGCTGAAGTCCGGATGCGCTGGAGTGCACGCTGAGGCGACCCACGCCTCCTCGGCCGAAGGGACGTCCGTTCGTTGTATTGCGCGGTTGGTACGGCACCCGGCGAGCGCGCAAGCCACGCCAAGCAACGTCGGCCAATGGCGCGCCGCCCTCGACCAATCCAGGGTATGCGTCAGGGCATGACAGTTCATGGCGCCTGGCTCTCCGGTTGAAATGGTCCCCACATGCCGTTCACCCAGAAACCCATTGCCTCTCCCTGGCGACGCTCGTCCGGGAAGACGATGGTGAACAGCGCTCGCCGCAACTGCGTGACCTCGGTGAGCCGCGACCCCTGAACCACCGCCGCCAGCCACTCGCCGCGATCCGCATCCGGCCACCGCGCCGCGAATCCATAGAAGGGGTGCGTCCCGAAGGAGATCGCCTCGGCCAGCAACCCGCCGATATCGCCTGAGCAGTGGCGTCGCTTCCGTTCCGGCGTGTAGTACCGCGCAAACAGCGCCGACGCGTCGCGGTGCAATCGCAGTCGCAGCGTGGCTTCACCAAGCCGGAAGTGCAGTTCGTCGATACTGGGATACTTCACGTGTCGTGCGCCGGGCGGGATGCGGATGCGAACGCCGTGCAGGTCATAACGAGTCCAGAAGAAGCTGTCGGCGGAATCGGGGAGACACGGCTCCTCGAACCAGGTGGTGTCGCTGCTGCGTTGGGCAGCGCTCGCGCGCGGCGTAAGGCACAGGAATGCCGCCGTGGCCATGACGGCGAGGACTTTTCCCCGCACCGTGAAACGCATGTGACGCGTTGAGATCATGGCGAAGCCTCCGAACCAGGTTTCTCGTCCTTTCCCCTGCGTGCTCTGTTCGTTTCCCTGCGTCCTCCATGGTCAAGCGTACGACCGGCGCTCTCAGTACCTACGCGGGTCGCGCGGCGTCCGGCTGCTGTCCCGGACAGCACGGATCGTGTGCAGGGCGTCGCGCAGCCGCTGCGCATCCCGCAGGATCCCCGTCGTTATGCTGGCAACCAGGCGCTTCCGCCAGTCATCCGGGCCCCAGAGGTTGGCGCCGTCCCATTCCGCACGCACAGAGAACCTGTTCTCGCGCGCGGTTGCCATCACGACGCCGGGATAGCCCCCCATACTGCTCGAACACCCTGCTTCTTCGTGGGCACGAGCAGGCCGGCCAGCGGCAAAAAAAATGTCCCGGGTTGGCGATGGGCTGACCACCAAGGTGAGCACCGAGCCGCCATGGACGAACTCGACCGACCGGGTCGTGCGATTCCGCGCCGTGAACTCGGCCGGCACCGCCAGTTCGATATCCGAGAATCGGTGGATCCTCCAGCCTGTGGTGTCGGGGGCCGCCGGCCGGCATGTTGCGGCGACCCAGACCTCTTCGGGACGGGGTGCGGTGCCTGGCTGCGGTGTGCTGCTGCAGCCAACCGTCATGCAGAGAACCCCCAGCGTTGCCCGCATTGGCGGACTCCAGGTCGCCTTGTAAGCTCCCGTCCGACTTGGTGTCACCGCCTGTGCCCTCGTCGTTATCCTTGAGTCATGCGGCGTCATGAGCATTCTCCGGTCCATGTAATCGGTGGAGGACTGGCCGGCAGCGAAGCCGCCTGGCAACTCGCCGAGCGCGGCTGTCGCGTGGTACTCCACGAAATGCGTCCAGTTCGCCAGACGCCCGCCCACAAAACCGAGCGGTTGGCCGAGCTGGTTTGCTCGAACACGTTCAAGAGCACCGAAACAGGGAACGCCCACGGCCTGCTCAAGGCCGAAATGCGCGTCCTGGGGAGCATGATCCTCGAGGCGGCGGACGACGCCCGGGTGCCCGGGGGCTCGGCCCTCACGGTGGACCGCGATGTTTTCGCCGCCGCGGTTACTGAGCGCGTGGCGGATCACCCGCTCATCGAAGTCGTGAGGGAGGAGGTTACCACGATTCCGCGGCCGGGCATCGTCGCCACGGGACCCCTCACCTCCGAGGCGCTTTCCGAAGCTATCCGTGCCCAGACCGGCAGCGACGCCCTGTCGTTCTACGACGCCATTGCGCCGATCGTCTCATGGGACTCGATCGATCACGACATCGTCTTCCGTGCCTCGCGCTACGGCAAGGAAACCATGGAAGGCGCGGGCGACGAAGGGGCATACCTGAACTGTCCGATGTCCCGCGAGGAGTACGAGGCCTTTCTCGACGCGCTCAGCACCGGCGACCAGTATCGCACCCACGATTTCGACCAGGTGCCGTACTTCGAGGGGTGCATGCCGATCGAGGTCATGGCCCAACGCGGGCGCGAGACCTTGCGGTTCGGTCCGATGAAGCCGGTCGGGCTGCAGGATCCTCGCTCAGGGCGACGTCCCTGGGCCGTGGTGCAGTTGCGGCAGGAGGATCGCGCCGGCGCCATGTGGAACATGGTCGGCTTCCAGACCCGACTCCGCATCCCGGAGCAGCAACGCGTCTTCCGCATGATCCCGGGCCTGGCTGGCGCGGAGTTCCTCCGATACGGCCAGATCCATCGCAACGCCTACCTCAACGCGCCGGCGTGCCTCACGCCGCACCTGTCGCTGCGCGACGATCCCATGGCGCTGTTCGCGGGCCAGCTCACAGGTGTCGAGGGCTACACCGAGAGCACGGCGACCGGCCTCATTGCGGGCCTCAACTTGTCGCGCATGCTGCGCGGCGAGGAACCGTTGCTGCCACCGCCCACCACCATGATCGGCGCGCTGTATCGGTACCTGCGTGAAGCCGATCGGCGCCACTTCCAGCCGATGAACGCGAACTTCGGCCTGATCGACGCACTCGACACCGAGGTTCGCGACAAGCGACGGAAGAAGGAGCTGCTGGCTGAACGCGCGCTGTCGGACATGGCCGCCTGGCGAGATCGCGTTACCATGCCGGCCACCGCCAGCGCGCACGCGCCGTGACGAAGGCTGCTGCGAGCACCACGGCGCCTGACGAGTTACCGGTGCCACGCCATCCTGACATCGAGGCCTTCCTGACGCACCTGGCCAAGGAGCGCGACGTTTCCCCCAACACGCTCCGCGCCTACCGCAAGGATCTGGCGAGCCTCGAGACGTTTCTGTCCTCCCAGCTCGGATCGTCCTGGGACTGGGGGCGCGTCGACCGCCTCCTCCTGCGCGGCTTCCTCGGCTACCTGACGAGGGAGGGCCTGGCGAAGCGCAGCATAGCGCGAACCCTCTCCGCCGTGCGCACCCTCTTCCGGTTCCTCCATCGCGAGGAGCTGATTGAGTCCAATCCGGCGCGCGCGGTCGCAAGCCCGAAGTTGGAGAAGTACCTGCCGTCCTGGCTCGAGCGGCGGCAGGTCGAAGTCCTCTTCGACATGGCGGAGCTGCGCGCCCGCGAAGGGGAGTTCGCCGACGTGCGAAACCTCGCCATCCTCGAACTGTTCTACTCGACCGGCATGAGGCTGTCCGAGCTGCGTGGCGTCAATCGCGCCGATCTCGACCTGGTGGCCCAGCAGGTGAAAGTGCGCGGCAAGGGGAGGAAGGAGCGGATCATCCCCGTCGGCAACAAGGCGTCGCTTGCGCTGCGGAACTATGAGTCGAAGCGCGACGAGCTGCTGCGGCGCGTGGGCCCGCGCGGGGACAAGCTCGCCTGGTTCCTCGGCCCCCGCGGGAAGCGTCTCTCCGTGCGCGGAATCCAGGACATTGTAACGCGGTTCCTGAGTACCCTCGACGAGCATTCCGGGTTGTCCACGCACTCGCTGCGCCATTCATTCGCGACGCACCTGCTGGATGCCGGCGCCGACCTGCGTGCCGTGCAGGAACTGCTTGGACACGCGTCGATCTCGACCACGCAGATTTACACGCATACCAGCGTCGAGCGGTTGCGCGAGGTCTACAAGAAGGCGCATCCCAGGGCATAGGTAGAAGGCCAGAGGCTGGAGGCCAGAGGGTGTTCAGCTCAACCTTCGGCCTCTTGCCTCTGGCCTCGGGCCTCTGGCCTCTGGCCTCATTGTGCTATCTTCGCCGTCCCCCATGACCCCACCCCGAATCCGCAGTACCACCATCCTCAGCGTCCGCCGCGACGGCAAGGTCGCGCTCGGCGGTGACGGGCAGGTCACGGTCGGCGAGACGGTCATGAAGGCTACGGCGCAGAAGGTCCGCACCCTCGCCAACGGACGCCTCCTGGCCGGGTTTGCCGGTAGCGCCGCGGACGGCCTGACGCTGTTCCAGAAGTTCGAGGAGAAGATCGAACGGTACCCTGACAACCTGCGCCGGGCCGCCGTCGAGCTGGCAAAGGACTGGCGCAGCGATCGCGTCCTGCGGCGCCTCGAGGCCCTGCTCGCCGTCACCGACAAGGACAACAGTTTCATTCTCTCCGGCACGGGCGACATCATCGAGCCCGATGATGGAGTGCTCGCCATCGGGTCCGGTGGACCGTACGCCCTGGCCGCGGCCCGCGCACTGCTCGCCAATACGCCCCTGCCGCCGGCCGAAATCGTGCGGCGGGCGCTGGAGATCTCCGGCGAGATCTGCATCTACTCCAACAGCCGCATAACGATACTCGAGGCATGAGATGTGGGATGTGGGATGTGGGAAGTGGGAGAACCCGGTAGGTCGATTCCACGGACCGAATCTCAGTGACAACGAATGACCCGCTCTTATCGGAAGTCGGGTCCTCCCACGTCCCACCTCTCACATCCGTTTTCGAATGGCAACAAACCGCACTGAGCAAGCCCTGGCTCGTCTGGCGGACCTCACCCCCCGCCAGATCGTCGCCGAGCTGGATCGCTACATCGTCGGCCAGCAAGACGCCAAGAAGGCCGTGGCCATCGCCCTCCGGAACCGGTGGCGGCGGCAGCGCGCCCCCGAGTCGATCCGCGACGAGATCTCGCCGAACAACATCATCCTCATCGGCCCCACCGGGGTCGGAAAGACCGAGATCGCGCGCCGCCTCGCGCGCCTCGCCGGGGCTCCCTTCGTGAAGGTCGAGGCCTCGAAGTTCACCGAGGTCGGATACGTTGGCCGGGACGTCGAAGGCATGGTGCGCGACCTGGTCGAGAGCGCAATCGACATGGTGCGCACCGAACGTGAGAGCGAGATCGAGGACCTGGCGCAGGAACGGGTCGAGGAACGCCTCCTCGACCTGCTGCTCCCCGTGCCGGGCGACGTGAGGCTGCCCGCCCCGGTCGCGCCTAACGCCGACGCGGCCACACCGCCGCCGTCGACCGGCGGGGTCTTCGTGGTGTCGCCGACCGGCGACATCCAGCAGGACCGGGATGCCGACGCCGCCCGGGAGCGCTACCTGCGCACCCGCGACAAGCTGCGCCAGCTCCTGCGCGACGGACAGCTCGAGCAGCGCGAGGTCGAGATCGAGGTCACGCAGACGGCGTCGC
>DAIUET010000003.1:0-31474 GCA_036845045.1 Gemmatimonadaceae bacterium
GTCATCGGATTGCGCAGCGGCCTGGGAATCCTCTCCCCCCTGCTGACCCAGCAGCTCGGGAGGCCGGTGGTGAACGGCGCGCGGATCGAACGCCTGCTCGAAGAGCGCAACTACGATGTCGTGAACTACCACAACGTGTCGCTGGTGGGAGGTCCGGGCATCTTTCGATTCGCGGGCGACGCGGTGACCCTCTACATGGCGCACGAGCACTGGCTCATCTGCCCGATGCACGTGCTCTGGAAGAACGGGCGCGAACGGTGTGAGACGCCCGAGTGCGTCAAATGCACACTGCACTACGGACGGCCCCCGCAGCTATGGCGGCAGACTGGCCTCCTGGAACGGGAGATCGCGCGCGTTGATGCCGTGATCGCCATGAGTGAGTTCAGCCGGGAGATGCACAGGAGTCGCGGCTTCTCGCGTGACATGGAGGTTCTCCCGTACTTCCTCCCGGACCCCGACGCGACCGGCATGCCGGAAGCCACGGGTGCTCCGCCTCACGACCGACCATACTTCTTCTTCGCCGGCCGCCTCGAGCGGATCAAGGGACTGCAGGACGTAATCCCCGTCTTTGCCCGGTACCCGGACGCTGACCTCGTGATCGCGGGTGACGGGGAATTCACCAGGGACCTCAAGACCCTCGCCTCGGGGATGCCGAACGTGCGTTTCGTGGGCCGGTTGACCCCCGACGACCTCTCACGCTACTACCGCCACGCCATCGCGACCATCGTCCCATCGGTGTGCTATGAGACCTTCGGAATCGTCCTCATAGAGGCGTTCCGGCAGGGGACGCCCGTGATCGCGCGCCGCCTTGGACCCTTTCCGGAGATCGTCGAGCGATCCGGCGGCGGTGAGCTCTTTCAAACCACCGAGGACCTCCTACAGGCCATGCACCGCTTGCAGCGCGATCCCGCGCACCGTGCTCGACTCGCCCGCGCCGGGTATCGCGGTTACGTGGAGCGCTGGAGCGAAAGCGCCGTCATTCCCCAGTACCTTGGCATCGTTCGGCGGGCCGCGGAACGTCGCGGCCGCCGCGCCCTGCTCGACGCTCTTCCCGAGGCCGAAGTCGCATGAACGTCTTTATCACCGGCGGTTGCGGCTTCATCGGCTCACACCTGGCTGAACGCCTTCTCGAACGGGGCGACTCGGTCACGGTGCTGGACGACCTGTCGACCGGAAGCATGGACAACGTGGCGCACCTGGTCGGGCGGGACGGCTTCCAGTACCGGATCGGTTCGGCGCTCGATCGCCCGCTCGTCTCGGAGCTGGTCGACCGCGCCGATGTGACCGTGCACCTGGCGGCAGCGGTCGGCGTCAGGCTCATCGTCGAACGCCCGGTGCACACGATCGAGACGAACGTGGGCGCGACGGAAACAGTCCTCGCCGCCGCCGCGAAGAAGCAGAAGCTCGTGGTGGTGGCGTCGACGTCCGAGGTCTATGGCAAGTCGACCCTCGTTCCATTCCGGGAAGACCACGACCTGCAACTGGGACCGACGTCTCACTCCCGCTGGGCATACGCCTGCTCGAAGGCGCTGGACGAGTGGCTGTCGCTGGCGTACGCGCACGAGAAGGATGTTCCCGTGATCGTCGTCCGTTTCTTCAACACGGTGGGCCCCCGCCAGACCGGCCGCTACGGCATGGTGCTGCCGAACTTCGCCCGTCAGGCGCTTCGCGGGGAACCCATCACGGTCTACGGCTCCGGGGACCAGTCGCGGTGCTTTGGGCACGTGCGCGATGCCGTCGAGGGTGTGCTCCGGCTCATCGACGCGCCGGCGGCGATCAACGAAGTGTTCAACGTGGGTTCCACCGAGGAGACCACGATTCGAACCCTGGCCGAAAAGGTGCGCGACGCCGCCGGAAGTGATTCGCCGATCGTGACGGTGCCGTACGCGGAGGCGTACGCGGCCGGTTTCGAGGACATGCTGCGCCGCGTGCCCGACGTGTCCAAGCTCGAACGCACCACCGGTTTCCGCCCGCTGACGCCGCTCACCGAAATCATCCGGGACGTTGTCGCGGATCAACGGCTCCGATTGCAGCAGCAGGGCCGACCACGACCAGCGTCCGCGGCGCGGTGACGACGTGTCATGCGCGCGATCCTCACGTACCACTCCATTGACTCGTCAGGCTCGCCGATCTCGTTGTCCGAGGAGGCATTTCGCGCGCACGTTCGCTTCCTCGGCTCCGGCCGCGTCAGCGTCGTACCGCTGGCCAGTTTGCCGACGCTGCCTGACGACACGGACGCGGTCGCTCTCACGTTCGATGACGGCTTCCTGAACTTCACGTCTTCCGCTCTGCCCTTGCTCTCGCACCTGGGATTCCCCGCCACCGTCTTCGTCGTCTCGGATGCCGTCGGGACGACGAACGCCTGGGGTGGGCGGCCGGCGGCCGGCATACCCACGCTTCCTTTGATGAGCTGGTCCGACCTGCGGTCCGCACGCGATGCCGGATTCGAGATGGGGGCACACACGCGCACGCACCCGGACCTGACGGCGCTTTCTCCGGCGCAGATCCAGGACGAGATGGCGGCCGGCGCGGCGCGGATGGCGGCAGAGCTGGGTCAGCGGCCGACCTGTTTTGCCTACCCGTACGGAGCCTTCAACGAGCGGGTCGCCAGTATGGCGCGCGGACTGTTTCAGCTGAGTGTGACGACGACGCTGCGGGCTCTGGAGCCGGACGACGATAGAGCGCTCCTTCCGCGCCTCGATGCCTGTTACTTCCGCAAGCCAGGCACGCTCGAAGCCTGGGGGACCGACACCTTCCGCCGGCGACTGTGGGTGCGCGCGCAGGGTCGACGAGTGCGCGAATTGATCGCGCGCGGCAGGGGCCAATGAGCGGCCGGCCCTTCCTCTCCGTCATCATGCCGGCGCACAACGCTGCCGGTATCCTGCCGCGTTCGCTCGGCGCGCTCCGGAACTCCGATCTCCCACGCGACCGCTGGGAGCTGGTGGTTGTCGACGACGGGAGTGGCGACGAAACGTCGCTGGTTGCCGCGCGCTACGCTGACACGGTGGTCACGCTCCCGGGCAAACCGCACGGTCCTGCATACGCCCGGAACCGCGGATTCGAGGTGACGCGTGGTGACGTCGTCGCGTTCATCGATGCGGACTGCGTCGTCCATACCGATACGTTGTCGCGGATGGTCGCCCTGTTCACCGAGCATTCCGACATCGGCGCCGCGTTCGGTGCGTACGACACCAGGCCGCCGGCGACCGGCATCATCTCCCAGTACCGGAACCTCATCCATCACTACGTTCACACGCGAAACGCCGGGGACGTGGAGACGTTCTGGGCTGGCGCCGGCGGCGTGAGGCGGGAGGTATTTGCCGAAGTCGGCATGTACGACGAGTGGCACTACAGCCGCCCTCAGATCGAGGACATCGAGCTGGGCGCCAGGATCCGGAATCTCGGTCACCGGATCGTCCTCGACCCCTCGATTCAGGTCACGCACCTGAAGAAATGGACGCTTGGCGGCGTCATCCGCACCGACCTGCGCGACCGCGGAATTCCGTGGGCGCGGCTCCTCATGCACCGGGGCGCCATGATGTCGACCGGAAGCCTGAACCTCCGGTGGAGCGAGAAACTGAATACCGTCCTCGTCTGGCTTGCGGTGCTGCTGCTGCTCGCCGCAGCCTTCACCTGGTCCCTGATGCCGGTGTGGATCGCGCTCGCGTGCATCGCGGTGGTTGTCGCCATGAACCTGCCGCTCTGGATGTTTTTTGCGGGGGTCCGTGGGCCGGTCTTCGCCGTGCTGGTGATGCCAGCCCATCTGATGTACTATCTGCTGAATGGCATCTCGTTTGGTGTTGGCCTGTTGCTGCAGCACCTGATCGGACCGCCGCTGCGCGATGCCGCGACGTCGGCGTACGATGAGGTGGGGGTGCAGCGGTGGCCACCTGTTCCCGCCCGGAACCGACCGAGTTCATGGACCGCTGGCGATCAGTAACACCGCGTCGAGGAGGCCGCTTGGCGTATCATCCGCACGGTGACGTGATCACTCCCGGCAGCCACATCACCGTGGCTCCGGATGAGTCGCCCGTCATCTCGACGATGCTGTTTGCGTTTGCCCCGCTGCACAAGTTCGCGTTCGGGATCGCGACCGGCGTGGCGGGGGCGATCCTCATGGTTCTGCTCACGCTGGCCGCGATGTTCCTTCCGGGTGGCCGGGAATTTCCCCTCGGCCTGCTCGGCCAGTATTTCCAGGGGTATTCGGTCACGTGGCCAGGCGTGTTGATCGGGGCGGTGTGGGGCTTCGTGGTGTCGTTTGTCGCCGGATGGTTTGCTGCCTTCTGCCGGAACCTGGCGCTGGCGATCAGTGCATTCATGATCCGGACGCGAGCGGAACTCGATTCCACCCGCGAATTCCTCGACCACATCTGACCGTCGGACGCCATGACCGCCTCGAGTTCCAGCACCGTCCAGGCTTCGCTGATGCGCCTGAATGCCCGGGCGTGGGGGATATCCACCGGACTGCTGCTGGGCGGGGGCCTGTTCCTCGCCACGATTTTCCTCGTGATCCGCGGCGGCCCGAACATGGGGCAGCACCTCGCGATGCTGCGGGTGTTCTTCCCGGGCTACGGGGTGAGCTGGGTGGGCGCGTTTGTGGGCTTCATCTACGCGTTCGTGCTGGGGTACGGACTCGGCCGCATCATCGGGTACGTCTACAACCGGCTCGCGTTTCGTTAGGCCGTCGCTCGAGCGTCGAGCCGCGTTCCGGTCCTACCAGCCTCGGTGGCGGAGCAGAACCGCCGGCACGGTGCGCAGCAGGATCATGACATCCAGCCAGCCACTCTGTTCGCGGATGTAACGCAGGTCCCAGCCGACCTTGGAGCGCACGTCGTCAAGGCTCGCGTCGTACTTCTGGTTGATCTGGGCCAGTCCCGTGATGCCCGGCTTCACCCGGTGGCGGCACTGGTACTCGGGAATGTCCTCGCGCAGCCGTGATACGATGCTGGGCCGCTCCGGGCGCGGACCGACGACGTTCATGTCGCCGAGCAGGACGTTCCAGAACTGCGGGAACTCGTCCAGGCGGAGAATGCGCATATACCTCCCGAGCCTGGTGACACGCGGGTCGTTCTCCTGCGCCCACACCGCGCCCGATCCCCGTTCCGCGTCCACGCGCATCGTCCTGAACTTGTAGATCGTGAAGACCTGGCCGCCGAGGTCCTCCAGTCGACGCTCGTGAAGTGCCAGGGTGCTGCGCCAGCGCCGGTCGAGGCCCACGCGCGTCTGTGCGTAGAGGATCGGGCCGCGCGACGTCAGCTTCACGGCGATGGCCAGGAGGATCAGGATCGGCGAGGCGACGATCAGGGCGAGCAACGCGATCGTGAAGTTCAGCACCCGCGCGGCCTTCTCGTTACGCTCGCGCGGAATGACCTCCGGCACGTCCGCGCTGCGCGGGGTGGTCCGCGGAAGGTCCAGCCGGCGTGCCCGGACCGGCGTGATGGCGCGCCCCGATTGCGCGTTAGGCCCGCCCGGGGTCATGTCGGTAGGCATGCCGTGCGACACGGAGTGTTATCTGCGGATCAGCCTGACCATCCAGATCACGCCGACGACGGCACTGACTCCGCCCATCACGTTCTGCCAGCTGAATCCCGCGGTCTTGTCGGGCAGGTAGAGCTCGTCTCCGTCGCGGAGCGCCATGTCCCCCACCGTCTTTCCCATTCGGATGGCATCGGCGGTGGCCTTCGCGTCCATGAAGACCTTGCCGTCACGTCGGACAACGGTCTTGCTGACCGTCACCTGCGACACGTTCCCCCAGCCACCCGCGGCGGTGATGACATCGGTGATGGCCAGGTCCACGGGAACCGTCATGAAGTTCGACTGGGGGAAACCGAGCAGGGAGAGACGCACCAGCGGCGTTGCCTCGAGCGTGACTTCCTTGATGTAGCGGAGCAACTCCTTCGTGAGATGCGCCTCGAGCTCGGAGTCGAGGACCCCCTGGAGCGAAATCGGCGGGATATTCGGCAGCGGGAGCATCCGGTCACCGCGCACGGTGAACGTGTCAGTCAGCGCGGAGTCACCGTGAACGAGCAGTTCGATCCGGTCGCCAGGGATGAAGTCACCGTTTGCCAGACGCATACGAATGGCGGCTGCGTCGGAGCGCATTTTCGCGCGGGTCCTCTCGTCAGGCGCACTCAACGACGCGGCCTCGGCCGCCGTGGCGGCCCGCTCCAGTTCCGCCCTGGTCGCCTGCCGGCGCATCTCCCCAATCGAGCTCTGCGCGGCCGCCAGGCCGGGGGCGATCGTCACCAGCAGCGCCACAAGAAGCCCTCTGTTCCAGGTAGTAGCCAGCAGCAATTTCAGATGCGTCATGACGTGCGTCCGGAGGGAAACGTGAAAATGGCAGGGCATCATCGAAATGTTAAGCGGCTCAAATGATCGCGCAGACAGCGGCGTCAGGCCCAAAACAGGTACAAGCAAGTGTTGTGCTACACCAACAGCAGGGACTGAGTGCACCGGTCGTAAAGCGACGCTCTCACGCTGGAAGGTCCGTGAAAGACGATTAATCAAGGGTCCGGTCGCCGGGGTTCGGGGCGAAGAAGCCTCCGAAAGCCCAAGTTCGGCCTTGCGTTGCCCTCATCAGTGATGATCTTCGAGCACCAGCCGGGCTGGAGCGTCCCGGTGACCAGCGTTCTGTTGCGGACTCCCCACAAACCGGGACTGCCGGCTTCCCGCGAAAGTCGGTGATTCTTCGGGGACGAATCTTGCTGGATGCACGGAAGTTGTGCGTGGGCACAGAGCCCTCGCGAGCTACGTGGGTTGGAGGCCAACGGCGCGACATGATTGAAACGGACAAGAGTAACCCGCAACGCGGCCCAGTGGTCGCGGAGACCGGGAGGGAAGCATCGCCGCCACTGGTCTTACTCGCGAGCGACCAGGAATGGTCTACGCGCTCGCTGGAGAGCGTCCTCGGGCCGCATGGTTTCGCGTCGGTGCGCGCCTACACCGGGCGTCAGGCGCTCGAGCTCATCCGCCGCGTACATCCCGACGTGGTCATTATCGACTCGGGAATGCCCGACATTCCGGGGGTCGAGTTGTGCCTGCAGTTGCGGAATGACCCCGAGTTTCCTTCCAGCACGCCGGTGGTCCTGACCACGGCCGGACCGGCGTCACGCACGCAGCGGCTTGATGCCTATCGAGCAGGCGTCTGGGAATACCTCAGCCTTCCTGTTGATGCCGAAGCGCTGATTCTCAAACTGTCGGCGTTCGTGCGGGCGAAGCGCGAGATCGACCGGTCGCGCGAGGAGAGCCTCCTGGACGACGCGACGGGTCTCTACAACGTGCGTGGCCTCGCGCGGCGGGCACGGGAGATGGGCGCCGAAGCATCGCGTCGTCACGCTCCGCTGGCCTGCGTCGCGGTCACCGCCAGCGTCGCCGGAGACTCGGGCCTCGAGGATCTCGATCCACGCCTGGCCGAGGAGATCGGGGACCTGTGCCGGCGTACTGCGCGTTCGTCCGATGCCGTGGGCCGGCTGGGCCGTTCCGACTTCGCGATTCTGGCACCGGCCACCGACAACGCCGGTGCAATCCGGCTCGCCGAACGGTTGCGCGACGGAGCGTCGCTGACACCACTCAACACCGAGCACTACGAGATACGGGCGGGCTATTGCGCCTACCAGGATTTCTCGAAGTCGCCGGTCGACGCCGTCGAACTGCTTCTGCGCGCGGCAACCGCACTACGCCATGTCCGCTCTTCCGAGGGATCGCGCATCTCCGCATTTCACGACGTTCCCGCGCACTCGGTTCAGTAGCCCCGCCTGTAACAACGGGCCGGCGCTCTTGAGGCGCCGGCCCTTTTTTCTGCTCGCCAGGCGTCAGCCCCGACTGGCGCCGTTCCCGCTTCCGCTGCCAATGAGCGTGGCCTCGCCGGTGGCTGCGGTCTCGAGTGCGCCGTACCCTTCGAGGTAGTAGTAGTACTTGAACTGCGGGCTCTCGCCGATGTCGTTCAGTACGGCGCCGAGGACGCGGACCGGCATGCGATCCAGAACCTCGAGCTTGGCCTGGGCCAGCTTCCGGTCTGTTTCGCCGGCGCGGAGCACCACCAGCATGGCCCCCGTTGCGACGCCTAACGCGAACGGATCGATGCCGGCGCCCAGCGGTGCCGAGTCGACGACGATCGCGTCGAACTGCTGGCGCAGGTCGCGGATCAGGTCGACCATTCCTTCGCCGGCCAGCAGCTCCGGGCCATTGCGGCGCCGTTTTCCGGACGGCACGAGGAAGAGGCCCGGGTGCGACGTGGGGAGCAGGATCTCGCCAAGGACAGCTTCACCGGCCAGGAAGTCCGTCAGTCCGGGTGTCTGGCTCGCCGGGGCGAACACCGAGTGCAGCGCCCCGCGGCGGATATCGCCGTCGAGCACCACGGTCTTGTAGCCACCGTCGGCCAGGGCCATCGCCAGGTTTGCGGACACGAACGACTTTCCGTCGCCGGGACCGGGACTCGACACCGTCAGGCAGACCGGCCCGACGCCATCAAAGGCCGAACGCACAGTCAGCGAGAGCGACCGGAAGGCTTCGACAAGTTGCGACGCCTCCTGCAGCCGCGCCGACGCATTGCGCGGATTCCGGATCGTCGGAATGCCGCTCATGATGTCGAGGCCGAGGTCGCGGGTTGCCTGCTCGGGGTAGCGGAACCGGCGGTCCGTCTGGTCCAGCAGGATGGCGGCAGCGATGCCAAGACCGAGGCTTGCGAGCACGGCGACCAGGAAGATGCTCGTCGCGGTGTCGGTCGACGGCCGGCTCGGCACGCTGGCGGTGTCCATGATCGCGACGTCAGGCACCGCACTCGCCTCGGAGAGCTTCGCCGTGGAGTACCGCTGCCGAAGGTCCGTGTAGATCGCATCGGCGATGAAGACCTCGCGCTGCCGGCGGGCCTCCTCGATCGTGCGCTCCGGAATGCGTCGCAGTTCGCCCGCCTGACCTTCGATGTTCTTCTTCAGCTCCGCTTCGGTAATCTCGAGCTGTTCCAGGGTCTGCCGCGCCAGCAGCGGGATCGTCTGCTGCTCCAGGATGCGGATCTCCTCCTTCTTCGCCACGACGAGCGAGTGCGCGTCGGTGAAGCGCTCCTGGAGCTTCCGCAATTCCGCCTGCCGGAGCTCGAGGTTCCTGATCTCCGTATCGAGGGGATCGTTGGCTCCCCGCGGCGGCAGTGCTTTCAGTCCCTCGTACGACAGCCGCGTGTTTGGACCCGCCGCGTTGACGATACCGGCGAGCGCCTGACGATCGCGCATGACCGTCTTATGCACGACGTTGTCGTTGAAGAACTTCGCGAAGACCGGATTCGTGGCCATCGCGACACCGGGGGTTACCACGGTGTTCTCGCTTGGCAGCGTGATCGAGTGGACCTTGAAGTTCTCCAGGGCACTCTCGGCCGACCTGAGCCGCGACGCGGCCTGCTGCATCTGCTCTTCGACCGTCGCGGCAATCGTCGTCAGGTTATCGCGGCTGAGACGGCCAGCGACCTTCACGAACTCGTCGAGCAGCGTGTTCATCTTCGCCGCCAGCAGGCCTGGTTCCTCGCCAGTCATCTGGAGTCGCATCAGGTTCGTGGTCTCCCTGACGGGAAGGACCACGAGTTCCTGATAGAGCCGGACGGCCGCGTCACGCGGCGTGATGACAGTGAAGCCCGTGCGCGAACCAGGTGGAAACCGTCCGGGCTCCGGCTGCCAGAGAAAGCCGACTGTTCGCCCGACCGAGTCACCGACGACCCCGGATTCCACGATCGCTTCCTGCTCGCCCGCGCGCACGGCGGGGCGCACAAGGTTGTAGCGAGAGCCGGCTGCGTCGATGCGCAATTCATACGCGCCGGGGCGAAGCAGGCCGGAGGGCTTGAGATCGCGCACCAGCGAGCTATCCGATGCGTCCGATGCCCACACGTAGAGGCCGAGGCGCTGCACCACCTGATCAAGCACGATAAAGCTCTTGGTCAGGTCGACCCACGAACTCGGGTCGTTGATCAGTCCCGGTGCCGAGATGGGCCCGGTGCCGGCCGCGGTCTTCCGGATGATGATCGACCCCTGGACCGTGTATTTCGGCGAGACGAGCCGCGTGAGCGCGAACCCGGCGCTGCTACCGACCGCGACGACGGCCAGGATGAGCCACTTGTATCTGCGGAGAGCGGAAACGATTCGGCCGAGCTGTTCGCTCAGAGTGCTCGGCGGCGGTGCGACGGGTCCCTGCGGACCCCAAGCGGCGCCCCCCGGCTGGTATTGCGCCGGTACACCGTTATTCGAATCTGCCGGGACGAGGTTGGCGGGCATTCGAGAGAATGATCAAAGGGACCATCTACAACAGACGATTATACGATCCTGAGGGGCGCTCACGCTGTGTCGGCGCCGCACCGATGTGGCTAACCGACGACCCCCGCCAGCGTTCCTTCTCGCTGCCACTTCCGTGCCGGGTGACCGTACCCCACAGTACGGAGTTATCGTAGTAGACCCGCAACAAAACTGTGGTGTGGCGGCCACGGCCGTGTCGCAGCCCCACAGCCTTTGTAGCTTTACGACGGCAGTATCCCGGTCGTCATAGGAGGACACGCTCGACAGGAAGTCCGCTAAAACGATGCGCCCGGGAAACACGGCGACGACCCTTCGCCGCATCTCCTGCGGTGCACCCTGAACAATTCTCACGGAGTTGGAGCTCGATGGCCAGTGCAACCGGAACGCGAGATGAGGCCGAGGGTGCGGCAGAGGCTGCAGCGCGGGACCCCCTGGCGATCTCGCCCGATGTCAAGGCCAGTCTCAACCTCCTGATCGTGGATGACGATCGTACGCTGCGTGAGGGCTGCGCCAGCGTACTGCAGTTGGACGGCTATAACGTGACGACGCTCGGCCGGGGAGACGAGGCTATCGACCTCGTCAAGCGCCGTCGATTCGACATCATTCTCGTCGACCTCTATATGACGCCCGTCTCGGGGATGGAGATCCTCAAGGCGACGCTCGCTTCCCACAAGGACACCATCGTCATCGTCATGACGGGGAATCCGAGCGTGAACACGAGCATCGAGGCGCTGAGGGCGGGCGCCTGGGACTACCTGCCAAAGCCGTTCTCGGCGACACACCTGCAGGTGCTCGTCGGCCGGGCCTCGCACGCGGTCATGGTTGCCCGCGAGACGCGGGACCTGAAGACACAACTCCTCAAGCAGACCGGCAATTCCGACAAGATCACGCTGCTGGGCGTATCGCCGTCGTTCCGCGCCGCCGTGGACCTGGCCCGCAAGGTCGCCAGCACGGACGCGTCGGTCATGATCATGGGCGAAAGTGGAACGGGGAAGGAAGTCATTGCCCAGTTCATCCATGCCCACAGCCGCCGTGCCTCGCGCCAGATGGTGCCGATCAACTGCGCCGCGCTTCCCGAGGGGCTCCTGGAGTCGGAACTGTTCGGCCACCGGAAGGGGGCCTTCACCGGGGCTGATCGAGACAAGCCCGGCCTGCTGGAGATCGCGAACGGAGGCACGCTGTTTCTCGACGAGTTGACCGAGATGTCGCTGCCGCTGCAGGCCAAGCTGCTGCGCGTCATCCAGGACGGCGTCGTGCGGCGCGTGGGCTCGGAAAAGGAAGATGCCGTCGTGGACGTGCGATTCATCTCGGCCACCAATCGCGTGCCGCAGGAGTGCGTGGCCAAGGGCACGCTGCGCGAGGACCTGCTGTACCGGTTGCGCGTCGTGCCCATCAACCTGCCGCCACTCCGCAAGCGGCCGGAGGACGTCTCCCTCCTCGCCAACCACTTCCTCTCGGTCTTCTGGGAGCGGCATCGCGGACCTAACGAGCAGACGCCCAAGCTGTCCGACGAGTCCATCGAGTTCCTGCGCACGCGCCCGTGGCGGGGGAACGTCCGGGAGCTCCAGAACGTGATCGAGCAGCTGGCGGTGCTCGCCGAGCCGGGACATTTCGTTCAGGCGAACGACGTGCCGATCTACGATGAGACCGCGGCGGAAAGGCCATCGAACGGGCTGCCCGCGGGCATGCTCACGGAGCCGTTCCACCTGGCGAAGGAGAAGCTGATCGCCCACTTCGAGAAGGAGTACCTGACCCAGCTCGTCGCGCGCGCCGGATCGAACATGTCCAAGGCGGCCCGCCTGGCGAGCATTGACCGGACGACCCTGTACCGGCTGATGGAGAAGCACGGCTTCCGGAGGGAAGAGCTGGCGGGGGCTGTCGACGAGTGACGTTACGCGACCCGGTCCTTCCGGGTCGCTGTCCCATAGAGGGAGGGCGGTGGCGATCGAAGCGGCAAAACCGGTGAAGGCCACGTCACGCCCGCGCGACGGGCACGCCGTCGACGAAATTCGGATGGCGACCTGGCGCGCGCTCACCGGCGCCGCCGCCGATGTCGCAAGCTCCTGGACGCTCGGTCCGCACGCCACATCGAGCCCGATCGACATGCGTTCGGCGGTTGGTGCGCTCGCCGACGCTGTCAGGCGCGCGGCCACCGGCGGTTCGCCGGAGGTCAGGGGACTGCCGCCCTTTGTGCCGTCGCGCCGCATCCTCGAACGCCTGCGCCGTTCGTTCCTGGAGCACGCCGAGGCCCCGGACGTGCGCGACGACGCCGGCGACGTGGTCGCGATCATCCGGGCGCTCGAGCGGGTTCAGGAGGCGCTCGACCTGGATGCGGCGCATCGCTTTTCTTCACGACTCACGGGCCAGGATGCGCAACAGCTCGTGGTCGAGATGGCGCACGACATGCGCTCGCCGCTGGGATCGATTCTGATCCTCGCCGAACGACTTCGCGCCGGCGCGGGCGGCGAACTCTCCCCGATCCAGCAGCGGCAACTCGGCCTCGTGTACAGCGCCGCGTTCGGCCTCAGCTCCCTCGCCGGCGACGTGATCGAACTCGCGCGAGGCGGCACCACGCTCGTTGACACGGATCCGATTCCGTTCTCGGTGTCGGATGTGCTGCAGTCGATCCTGGACATCCTTCGCCCCATGGCCGAGGAGAAACGTCTGGAGATGAAGGCGAGCGGTCCATCGGCCGACGTGCGTGTGGGGCATCCCTCGGCGCTCAACCGGGTGTTGCTCAACCTCGCCACGAACGCGATCAAGTTCACCAACACCGGTTCGGTCACAGTGAGCACGCGGGAACTCGATCGCTCGCGGATCGAGTTCTCGGTGCAGGACACCGGGCGCGGCATTCCGGAGCACGTGATGGGGAGCCTTTTCGAGGCATTCCGGCAGCGCCAGACGCCGGGTGACTACGCGTTCTCCAGCGCCGGCCTTGGTCTCTCCATCTGCCAGAAGCTGGTGCGGGCGATGGGGGGCGAACTGCACGTCACCACGGAGCTGGAGCGGGGAACCAGGTTCTACTTCACGCTCGATCTGGCGCAGCCGGAACGGTTCAGCCGCGAGCGCTGAGCGTTCGGCGCTCACTCTATGGCGCAGGGAAGCCGACGGCACCAGCTTTCGCGAACCACCTTCTGAGCGCACCTCAATGACCAACCGCCGCTCCTTCGTGAGCTCAATGGCCCGGGCTGGATTCGCCCTGCCCGTGATGAACGCCGGCGCCTTCCGATCGCTGTTCCGCGCCGAGGAGGTCGCCGGTAGCCGGCCAGCGGCGTCGGTCGCTTCGGATGAGGACTACTGGGCCGAGATTTCGCGAGCCTTCGACACCGATTCGACGCTCGTCAACCTGAACAACGGTGGCTGCAGTCCGGCGCCGGTTCACGTGATGGAAGCGATGATCCGGGACCTGCGGTTCTCGAACGAGCTGCCGGTGGATCACATGTGGAACGTGCTCGAACCCCGGATCGAAAGCTGTCGGCGGGACCTGGCGCAGATGTTCGGCTGTGACCCCGAGGAGATGGCGATCACGCGGAACGCCTCGGAGTCGCAGGAAACGATGATCCTCGGACTGGATCTCCGCCGCGGCGACGAGGTCATCATCACGAACCAGAATTACGGACGCATGATGACCACGTGGGACCAGCGCGCCCGCCGCGACGGCATCGTGGTCAAGTCGATTTCGCTGGGCGGACCTCCAGGTTCGGACGAAGACATCGTCAACCGGTTCCGCCAGGCGATCACGCCGCAGACCCGTGTCATCGAGATCACGCATATCACCAACCTGACCGGACATATCTTCCCGGTGCGGCAGATCTCGAAGCTGGCACGGGAGCGTGGCATCACGCTCTTCATCGACGGTGCCCACGCCTTTGCGCACTTCCCCTTCACACGCGACGACCTCGATGTCGATTACTACGGCACGAGCCTGCACAAGTGGCTGCACGCGCCGATCGGCACCGGGTTCCTTTACGTACGCCGGGACCGGATCAAGTCGCTGTGGCCACTGATGGCGGCGCCGAAGGAGATGGACGAGAACATCCGGAAGTTCGAGGAGATCGGTACACACCCGGCGGCGAACCACAACGCGATTGCGGTCGCCGCCGCGTTCAATCGAGGGATTGGCCTGGAGCGCAAGGCCGCGCGACTGCGTTACCTCCGCGACCGCTGGGCGAAAGCGCTGATGGCGGAAAGCTCGCGCGTGCAGGTCCCCACACCGCTGAACAACACACACTCCTGCGGGATCGCGCTGGTCCACGTGGAAGGGCTCAAGACGGACGACCTGTTCACGTGGCTCTGGAACAAGCACCGCATCCGCACGACGCCGATCAATCACCCCGAGTTCAATGGCCTCCGCATCACGCCAAGCATCTACACGACGCCGACGGAGATCGATCTGTTCGTCGACGTGATGAAGAAGGCGATGAAGGTCGGGATAGCCTGACGAGGTTTCTGTTTCCTGCCTTTTTCATTTGAGAAACAACCACACCGACGCGACCAGCCCGATGATCACCACCGCCCCCCGCACCCACTCCTGCGGGACCCTCTGCGCCAGTCGCGAACCGGCATAGCCGCCGATGGTAGCGCCGGCCGCCATCGCGATCGCGACAGGCCAGTCGACAAAGCCCAGGATGGCGAAGGTCAATGCGGCGGTCACGTTGATGCACAGTCCGCCCCAGTTCTTCAGGCCATTCATTCGATGGATGTTCGTGAACCCCATGAAGCCGAGCGCCGCCAGCATGAGGATGCCGATACCGGCGCCGAAGTAGCCTCCGTAGACCGCGATCCAGAACTGGGCAATCAGTAGCCCGGTCCCGGGCGACCGACTCGCAGGGTCGGTGTACGTGCTCGTGGGCCCGCGCCGGCGAATCGCCGCCATGACCGGTCGCTGCACGATGAACAGCAGGGTGGCGCCGAGGACCAGCCAGGGGACGATCTGGTCGAATCGGTCCCCGGGTGTCCTGAGCAGCAGGAGTGCGCCGGCGAGGCCGCCCACCAGGCTTGGTACCGCGAATCGAACCGCCCACGCCCGTGCCCCGGCGAGCTCATGCCGGTACCCGTACATGCTTCCGATCGCGCCCGGCCAGAGCGCGACAGTGCTCGTCGCATTGGCGATAATGGCCGGTACACCGAGGCCGACCAGCGCCGGAAAGGTGACGAGCGTACCACCACCAGCGATGGCGTTGATCGCGCCGCCGATCGCCGCCGCGATCACCACGAGCAGCAGCCGGAGAGCGTCCATGCTGATGGGTTGGGTTGGGTGGAACGGCGCCATTGACCCTACGGCGACACGCCGCAAACACGCGCAAATTCGCCGGCGAGAATATGACCCGTCGACTCCGTCCGCTAGCTTTCCTTACGCGCGCAGTCTGCAAGGAAACTGCAGGGACCAAACGGACGATCTACGATGACCGCTTCAACCGGCTCCAACTCCACGGCAACGGCTGCCACCGCCGCCGATACGCTCGAGATTCGCGACAACCGCACCGGGAAGTCGTACTCCCTTCCGATCACCGAAGGAACCATCCGCGCGCAGGACCTGCGCCAGGTCCGCGTGGATGAAGAAGACTTCGGACTGATGAGCTATGACCCGGCATTCATGAACACCGCTTCATGCCGGAGCGCGATCACCTACATCGATGGCGACAAGGGGATCCTGCGCTATCGCGGCTATCCCATCGAGCAACTCGCCGAGCAGGCGACCTTTCTGGAGGTCGCGTACCTGCTGCGACACGGGGAACTGCCGACGCAGGAGCAATACGATCGCTGGATGCACGACATCACGTTCCACACGTACGTGCACGAGAACATCAAGCGGTTCCTCGAGGGCTTCCGGTACGACGCGCATCCGATGGCGATGCTGGCCAGCTCGGTGGCGGCTTTGTCGGCGTTCTACCCCGAGGCAAAGAACATCCACGATGAGCAGGGGAGGTACGTCTCGATCATCCGCCTCCTGGCCAAGCTGCCGACGCTGGCCGCGTTCTGCTACCGCCACTCGAAGGGGCTGCCGTTCGTCTATCCGGATAACGACCTGCCCTACAGTGCGAACTTCCTGTCGATGATCGCGCGGATGAGCGAACCGAAGTACGAGGCGCATCCGGCGTTCGTGAAGGCGATCGAGGTGCTGTTCATCCTCCACGCCGATCACGAGCAGAACTGCTCGACCAGCGCGGTGCGGGCTGTGGGCTCGTCCCAGGTGGATCCGTTCAGCGCGATCACGGCGGGCATTACGGCGCTGTATGGCCCGCTGCATGGCGGCGCCAATGAACAGGTGCTGCGCATGATCGAGTCGATCGGTCACCCGAAAAACGTGGCGGCGTTCATCGACGAAGTGAAAGGCGGCAAGGGGCAGCGGCTGATGGGCTTCGGCCACCGGGTCTACAAGAGCTACGACCCGCGAGCGAAGATCGTGAAGCAGCTCGCCTACGATGTCTTCCAGGTCACGGGCATGGACAAGGACCTGGAGATCGCGCTGGAACTCGAACGGATCGCGCTGGCCGATGAGTACTTCATCTCACGCAAGCTGTACCCGAACGTCGATTTCTACACGGGACTGATCTACCGCGCGATGAAGTTCCCGACCGAGTACTTCACGGTGCTGTTCGCGGTGGCGCGCACGGCGGGCTGGCTGGCGCAGTGGGAGGAGATGCTCCTCGACAAGGAGCAGAAGATCGCGCGGCCGCGGCAGATCTACATCGGTCCCGATGAGCGACCGTACAAACATGTGCTGAACCGGGCGCATCGACTGAAGAAATAGGGTGGAGCAGGGTGCAAGAGGGTGGCAGAGGGTGGAAGGATCTACCCCTTTCCCACCCTCTCGCGCCCTCTCTCACCCTCTCCCACTCTCTCCCGCGCTCGCCGACCCTCTCCCTCGCTCCCCGTCAGGCAAAACCGCTTCACCGGGCACACGTCGCACCGCATCACGCGCGCGGTACACACCAACGCCCCCAGCTCCATCAACGCCTGGTTGTGCGTCCAGGTCGCTCGGCCTGTGCGAGGAAGGATCGCGCGCGCGAGCTCCCAGAGCACCCGCTGCCCCCGCGACGATCGCGGCTGGACGCGGGGCACGAATATCCGCCTGAGTACCCGGGCGACGTTCGTGTCGACCAGCGCCGCCCGCCGCTCGTAGGCAAACGATGCCACCGCGCCCGCGGTGTACGCCCCTACTCCCGGAAGCTTCCGTAACTCGTCAGGCTCGGCGGGCATCACACCGTCGCCGGACGGGGGCGCCACGGTTCTCGCCAGCCGATGGAGGTTGCGCGCCCGCGCGTAATACCCCAGCCCGCGCCACGCCTCGCGGACCTGCGCCGGACGCGCCCGTGCAACCGATTCCAGCGTGGGGAAGCGCGTGAGAAAGCGATCGTAGTAGTCCAGCACCCGTGACACCTGCGTCTGTTGCAGCATCAGCTCCGACACGAGGATGCGATACGGGTCGCGGCTGCCCCGCCACGGCAGATCACGCGCCTCACGCGAATACCAGGCGCGAAGGCGGAGTGAGAAGGCGCGGGCCACCGCGCGGTCAGGCTGGAGTCCGGATCGTCGCGTAGTCAGCGCGGTGTCCAGACCGGACTGGCGGAAAGCACGCCCGTCTCGCGATCCGTCAGCTCCGAAGCAAGCAGCACACCCAGCGCGACGCTGGCAACTCCGGACGCAACCGTGAGCCAGCGTCGCGCATGCCGCACCCTGGCCATCGCGACGGACGCAGGCAGCGCGATCGTCGCCGTCACCAGAATCATGCCCGTAACCGTGCCGAGCCCGAAGAGGGCCAGGTACGCGAGCGCGAGCCAGGGATCGCTCACCGTGGCGAGCACCAGCAGCACGACCGCCGCCGATCCCGCCATTCCATGCACCATGCCCACGATGAACGGTCTCGTAACCGATGGCGCCGGAGGGTTGGCATGTCGGGCGCTGGCCAGGTTCTGGAAGCCCAGCAGGATCAGCATGAGCGCCACTGACAGCTCCATCGCCAGCCCGACGCGCGGTGATATGGCTGCTCGAAAGAAGACGATCCCCCCACCGACCGTGAGGATGGTCAGCGTGTGCCCGATCCCCCAGAGTGCCCCCACCCCCGCGGCGCGACGGAACGACGTCGTTCGGGTGGCGATGGTACTGACCGCGACGACGTGATCAGGGTCGACCGCATGCCGCACGCCGAGCAGGAACCCGACAACCGCAATGGAGAAGACGTTCACGGCCGGAATATACGGCGGCGGCCAGCGGCAAAGGCTCCAGCCTGGCGCCGTCCAGGTTCCCGTACCGGTTACAAATCTTGCGGCTCTGTTTCCGGGAGGGTCGCCGCCAGCGCATCGATGGCGTCCGAGTCGAGCCAGAGCGTGCGTTGCGCATTCAGGATCTCGAGGGCCTGCATGACCGTGACACCGCGACGGAATGCCCGGTCAGCGATCGCCGCCTCGAACACGTCGGCCACGACCAGGACGCGCGCCGGTGTGTCGAGATCCTCCTCGCGACGTCCCCAGGGGTAACCCGAACCATCCAGTTTCTCGTGATGAGTTGCCGCCTGCATCGCGAACGGTTCGAAGGCCTTCACCTGACGGAGGATCTCCCAGGTGTGCACGGGATGGTGTTCGATTTCCGCCCGTTCGTTGCGCGTGAGCGAGCCGTTCTTCTCGAGGATGCGGCTGGAGACGCCTAACATCCCGATGTCGTGCAGGAGTGCGGCGCGATAGAGGCTGCGCAGCGTCTCCGCGTCGAGACGCAGCTCCTTCCCGATCGCCCGCGCATACCCGGCGACCCTGCGCGAGTGTCCGCCCGTAAAGGGCGACTTGGCGTCGATGATGTCCGCGAACGCCAGCGCGATCCCGTCGAGGCCCTCGTCATCCACCTTCCGCGCGTGTGAGGCGGGCTCCAACGCCACGACCTCTTCCTGTACGTCGCCCTGGAGCAGAGTGTGGAGTCGATCATCCCGGAGCAGGTCGCTCGCGGCATCGGTCAGCGACGGGTCGAACCACACGCCACGCCGAGCCCGCAGGACTGTTTCCGCTGCTCGCGCATCTTCACGACTGAGGAAGACGTCGATGGCCTGCGCGACATGCGCGATGCGGGCCAGAAGCGGAATCGCCTCGCCGCTCAACCCCGCCGGGTATCCCGTGCCGTTCCAGTGCTCGTCGAGCGACCGGATCGCCATGGCCGTCCCCTCGGAGCAGCCAAGCTGCTCGGCGATCGCTCCGCCGCGCTCGCAGCGAACGGCGATGAGTTCACGGGCGGCATTCCGATCCCGCGCCATCCCGACGAGATGGCTGACCTTGGCCCGCAACGAGCCGCGATGGGCGGTGTTGCGCCAGGTCTCCATGGCGAGCAGGCGACGATCATCCCGGTCGACGAACTTCATCCGCGGCTTCACACGCTGGTCGTCGGACCCGAACAGCGCCGCAACGCGAGCGGCGTTCGAAGAACCCCCGGCGTCCTTCAACAACAGCGCGTAGTAGAGCTCCGCGAGCTGCTCTGCACCCAACCCCGCGGCTTCGCCCAGTCGCATGCCGATGAGGCACGACCGCAGGCTGTGGCCGGCAGGCTGCCCCTCGGTGAGATCGAGGGCGCGCGACAGCGGAGCAATGACCTCCGCCATCGGCAGCAGAGGCGGTGGCCGACGTCGGCGCGAACGTCGTGGAGAGGCGGATTTCGCGGGGGTCATGTCGTGGTCACGGCTGCCTCAAGGACGACGCTCTCGGCCCTGCGTTTTTACGCCGCGCCCGGACTGTGATGCATGGCACAGAGTTGCGAAGCTGCCAAGTTGCCAAGTTGCCGCTTTTAAGGACTTCGCAACTTCGCAACTTCGCAACTTCGCAACTTCGCAACTTCGCAACTTCGCAACTTCAAGACCTGATCGTCTTCCGCCGCAGGAAGTCCATCAGGATGAACTGTCCCAGCGTGACCGTATTAGTGAAGTAGGCCTTGCCCCGACTGAGCGCTGCCACGCGTTTCACGAACTGCACCAGGGCGCGATCGCGGGCCAGCATGAAGGTGTTGATGACGATGCCCGACCGGCGGCACTCGGCGACTTCCCGGAGCGTGGCGCTGATCACTTCGGCGTCGAGTCCCATCGCGTTCTTGTAGATCGCGCCGTTAGGCATGGTGAGCGCGCTGGGCTTGCCGTCGGTGATCATCACGATCTGGCGCATGTCCTTCCGCTGGCTGAGCAGGATCCGGCGCGCCAGTCGCAGCCCCTCGGCGGTGTTCGTGTGGTACGGCCCCACCTGGGCGTGCGCCAGCGTGGCGAGGGGGATCTCCTCGGCCGAGTCGTGGAAGAGGACGACGCGGATGGTGTCGCCCGGATACTGCGTGCGGATCAGGTGCGTGAGCGCGAGCGCGACCTTCTTCGCCGGCGTGAACCGGTCCTCGCCGTACAGGATCATCGAGTGGGAGGTGTCGAGCAGGAGCACGGTTGCGCAGGAGGAGCGGAATTCCGCCTGGTGCACCATCAGGTCCGGGTAATCGAGGTCGAGCGGCACGGTGATCGAGCCGGTGCGGGCGAGGGACCGGCGGAGCGTCGCGTTCACGTCGAGGTTCAGCACGTCGCCGAACTCGTAGGGCTTGCTGGCGGCGTCGGCCTCGACGCCGGTGGCCAGGTGCGGGGTGTCGTGGCTGCCGATGCTGCTTCGGCCTAACGAGCCGAGGATGTGGCGCAGCGCCTTGTAGCCGAGGAAGTCGATGCCCTTCTCGTTGAGGCGGAACTGGACGTCCCGCGAGGCCGCCTGGGCGATGCTCCCCTTGCCCTCGAGCGGCTGGTGAGTATCGGACACGCGCGGAGGCGCCTGGAGGGAGAGGTAGCCCTGCTCGACCAGTCGCTGTACGAGCCGGTCGAGGAGCGCCGACAGCTGGGCCTCGGATTCGGGGTCCCCCTCGCCGCGCATCGCGGCCAGCATCTCGGGCGTGAACTGCCCGCTTTCGATCAGGGCCTCGAGGATCGCCCGCTTGAGGGCTTCGAGTGACCGGTCGGCTTCCTCGCCCACGTCTCCCCACCAGGGGTGCGACATGGGTCCACCGGCGAACCCGGATTGGAGGAGGAAATCCGCCAGCTGCTCGAGCAGCGCTTCGAGGTCAACCGCGTCTCCGTCACCCGGGACAAAGCGGGAGTACGTGTGAGAGCGCATACCGGAACATACCAGCGGGTAGCGACCAGCGACCAGCGACCAACCAAGCAGCGAGCAGCGAGCAGCGAGCAGCAAGCAGCTGGGAGCGGGGGTGGGAGGGGGGAAGGCGATGCCGGGCCCAGCACGGGCGGGAGCGTTGAACGAGGGCGCCTGCACGAAGCATGCAGCCGGACGCGGCGTCGCTACTTTACTCTCGCGCCATGGTAGCCCTGACCCGCTTCAATCCGTTCCGCGTGCTGCTCACGCACCGGAACTTCCGCGCATTCTGGATCGGGCAGACGCTGTCCCTGGTCGGCTCCTGGATGCAGTCGATGGCGATCGGGTGGCTGGCGCTGGAGCTCTCGAACAGCGCGTTCGTGGTCGGTGTTGTCGTCGCGTCGGGTTCCCTCCCGATCCTGCTGTTCTCGCTCCACGCCGGCGTCCTGGTGGACCGGTCGGACAAGCTGCGGCTGGTGACCTACGCGCAGTTCCTGCTGCTGCTCGAGGCGCTGTTGCTCTGGTGGCTGACGCTGACGGGCAACGTGACGGTGGGTGCGCTGGTTGCGCTGTCGGCGTTCGGCGGCGCGGTGGGGAGCGTCGAGATCCCGGCTCGTCAGGCACTCATGATCGACCTGGTCGGTCGCGATGACCTGCGCGACGCGATCGCGCTCAACTCCAGCGGGTTCAACCTGGCGCGCATCATCGGGCCGGCGGTCGGCGCCTTCATCATCGCCAACGCGGGGATGGCGTGGTGTTTCGGCGCGAACGCGCTCAGCTATCTCACGGTGCTCATCGGCCTGTCTCAGGTGCGGTTGCCGCCCTGGCAGGCGCCGCGCATGCCGGGGGCTCCGTTGCAGCAGATCCGCGAGGGGCTGACGTACGCGCGCAACGTCCGGCCGGTGCGCGCGATCCTCGAGCTGGTCACCGCCTTCTCGGTCCTTGGCATTCCCTATATCGCGCTGATGCCCGTGCTGGCGCGCGACCGCCTCGGCGTCGGTGCCGGCGGATACGGCGTCATGTTGTCGGTGCTCGGCATCGGCGGGCTCACCGGCGCACTGGCGCTGGCCGCGGCCGGCCTCCACATCCGCCGCGGGCCCATCGTGGCGCGCACCGCCACGGCGTATGCCCTGCTCCTGCTCATCCTCTCGTTCGTCCGGCAGCCCGCTATCGCCTATCCCATCCTGCTGATGACCGGCTTCCTGATGATCGTGAACAACGCGATGGCCAACGGCATGCTGCAGACGATGGTGCCTGACGAGTACCGCGGCCGGCTGATGTCGATCTACTCGATGATCGTGGTGGGGCTGCCGCAGGTATTCGGCGCCTTTTCCGCCGGCGCGGTGGCGGGGGTGATCGGCGTCCACTGGGCGATCCGCGTCGCTGCGCTCGCCATGCTGGGCTTCGCCTGGTGGCTGCTTCGGCGATATCCCGAGGTGCGCGAACTCTAGGCCGGCGTGACCGGCCGCGCGCCGAACCGTTCGCGGGCGAGGTCCAGCACCAGTTCGACACAGCGGTCCTGCCCGAGCCAGGCCGTGTTGAGCATGATGTGGTAGTGCTCGGGGGCGAGCCAGGCGCGCCCGAACATGCGCTTGACGTAGTTCTCGCGCTGCTGGTTCTTCGCCCGCACCATGTTTTCCGCCTCCTCCTGGCCGATGCCTTCACGCTTCATGGTCCGTTCCACGAGGGCGTCGTGCGGCGCATAACAGTGCACATGGAGCACGTCGGTCCGTTGCGCCAGGTACGCCTGGGCGCCGCGGCCCACCACCACCACCGGCCCGCGGGCCACGGCCTTCTCGATCACTTCCCGCGTGACCTCGGCGATGCGCTGCTCGGTGGGCGGCATCGGGGTCGCCAGCGAGGCCGAAACCACTTCGCCGCCGCCTAACGCCAAGGCGTCGGCCAGTCGCTCGGCCAGCGACGGGGCGCGCTCGTCGATCGCCTGCACTTCGGTGGGCGTGGCGCGCAGCGCCCGGGCGATGCCGTTGACGATGGCCCCGTCGATCAATCGCCAGCCCAGCGCTTCCGCCACGCGACGCGCGACTTCGCTGCCGCCCGACCCGAAGAGCCGCGTCACCGTGATGACCGGCACGTCAGGCCCGCGGCACGCCGCGCAGGTACACGACCTCCGCCGGCTCGAAACCGAGCGATTCCCAGGCCTTCCGCGCGGTGTCGTTGGTGAGGGCGCAATGCAGGCGCATCTCGGGCACATCGTGCTGGCGACACCAGGTGTCGGCGGCGCGCAGCAGGGCACGCAGCACGCCGGTCCGGCGTTCCGACGGGATCACGTACACCGTCGTCACGACGCCCTGGCGGTCGTCCTCGACGAGCGGGGTGCGCCGCACGGCGCGGCAACGCAGCATGCCCACGATCACGCCCCCGCGCAGCGCCAGAAGGAACGCCTGACCCGGGGCCACGATGTCGGCGTGCGTGAGCCGCTGCGCCCGTTCCTCGGCGTCGGGATGGGGATTGGCGAAGAAGGGATTCTCCCGCTCCTCGCGGAGCAGTGCCACGCGCATCGCGGCGACCGTGTCGAGGTCCTTCTCCGTCGCGCTCCGGATGAGCAACCGGTCGCGCCGGCCGCGCACGGCGAGCACCGCGCTGGAGAGACGCCGGGACTCGTCAGGCACTGAGGCCTCCCCCGAAAAGGTCCTGGTCCGGCCGGCGGCGTCCTTCGGGGTGCGCGCGACCGTACTGGCCCGCGTCGGACCGCGAGATCTTCCGCCGCGCCACCAGCGCCTCGAGCACCAGCTCGCACGCCGCCACCGCCGTTGGGCGGTCGCGATCGCGCGCCAGGCCCACGTGATGCACGAGCGGGATGAGTCCGGGCACCGTCTGGAACGCGTCGTACATCGACGCCGTGTCCACGTCATCCGCGACCTGCAGGGCGCCGCCTTCGTCGAACCACATCACCGGCTCGTCGGTATTGGCGCCGCCGGCCCGGGCGCGGAAGGTCGCTTCGGCCGCGCGACGGATCAATTCGCGCGCGATCGCGGATGCGCCGATCAACTCGCCCTCGTACTCGAGCTCGATCTTGCCGGTGATCGCCGGGAGCGCCGCGTACAGATCGGAAAGCCGCGGGACTGCTTCCTTCTCACCCAGCTGGATGGCGCGACGCTCGGCGTTGGAGACGACGCTTTCCAGCAGCGAGATCGGCATCCGCTGCGAGACACCCGACCGGCGATCGACCCGCTTGTCGGTGCGGGCCTCGAAGGCGACGCGCTCGATCACTTCGGCGACGAAGTCGGGGACGCGCACCGGCAGCAGTCCACGATCGGCCCAGGCCTCCTGGTGCGTGATCCGCATGCCCAGCTCGACGCTGTCGGGATAGTGCGTCGTGACCTCGCTCCCGATCCGGTCCTTGAGTGGCGTGATGATCTTTCCGCGGGCGGTGTAGTCCTCGGGATTCGCGGTAAAGCAGAGCAGCACGTCGAGCGGCAGGCGCACGGGGTAGCCTTTGATCTGGACGTCGCCTTCCTGCATGATGTTGAACAGCCCGACCTGCACCTTCCCGGCGAGATCCGGCAGTTCGTTGAGCGCGAAGATGCCACGGTTCGCGCGGGGCAGCATGCCGTAGTGCATCGTCAGCTCGTCGGACAGCATGTGGCCGCCGCGGGCCGCCCGGATCGGGTCCACGTCACCGATGATGTCGGCGATGGTCACGTCCGGCGTCGCCAGCTTCTCCACGTAGCGCGCGTCCCGTCCGACCCAGGCGATCGGCGTGTCGTCTCCCGCTTCGTCGAGCAGGTTGCGCGCATATCGGGAGATCGGCGCGTAGGGATTGTCGTTGACCTCACTCCCTTCGACGATCGGAATCTGATCGTCGAGCAGCGAGGCCAGCGCCCGCAGGATCCTCGACTTCGCCTGGCCGCGCAGGCCGAGGAGGATGAAGTGGTGGCGGGCCAGGATGGCGTTCACGATCTGCGGGACGACCGAATCGTCGTAGCCGACGACACCGGGGAATACCGGCGTGCCGGCGCGCAGGCGGTCGACGAGGTTGGCGCGCAGTTCGTCCTTCACCGATCGGCGAACCCGATCCTGTGCGCCAATGGGCGAGCGGCGCAGGGCGCCGAGTGTGCGGGGCAGTTCGGCCACGGTCCGAAATCCGGTATGCGTCGTTAGGCGTCCAGGGGCGGCGCCAGGCTCTGATGGAGCCTACTTGCTGGAACCGGCGAAGGGCAGGGCTGGCATCAACTCGATCCGGTGTGCGGAGGACCCGGCACACCTCACCGGGCCGACGCGCGCGCCGAAGACATTGTGGCTCTTGGGCTTGCGTCCGTGCCTCGGTACCATGAAGGATCTCTTAGGGGCAGATTGCTCGCGCCTGCCACAGCGATCCGCGCCCGGCGGTCGCACGCGCGTTCCCGCCCGTGTACGCGCTCCTCGTTCTTCGTCAGACGGGGAAAGGCAGCGGCTCGACGCGCGCTTCCGTCTGGCCTTCGTCCCAGGTCGCGCGGACCATCGCGCCAGGCTCGACTTCGCGACGCACAATAGCCAGCGCAATCGCGCCCAGCCGGGGCGAGATCGCACCGCTCCGCACGGTCCCGACCTCCTTGCCGCTATCCTCGGTGAGCTGCGCTCCAGTTGGCGGCAACACCGCGTCCGCAAAACGCAGCCCGCGCAGCAATCGGTTCACATGACCGCGAAAGTGCACGCGAGCGACCGTCTCCTGACCTGTATAACAGCCCTTGGAGAACGAGATCGCCTCGAGCCGCTCCATGTCGACTTCCTGGGCGAGCATCGTGTCGTCCATGTCCACACCCCACTCCGGCCGGCCGGCCTCGATCCGCGCGATGTGCAAGGCCTCGCTGGCGTCTTCCGTGGCACCGGCGCTCACGAGCTTCGAGCGCAGTAACCCCGCGGCATCGCGCGGCAGGATGATGTCATAGCCTTCGACCCCGAAATCCGGAACACGCGCGATCATGATGGCGCTGTCGGCGAACGTCGTGCGCACGTGGGAATACGCGGAAAGGTCCGCGGGAATCCCGGCGTCCGGGAATACCGCGGTTACGATCTCGCGCGCGCGGCGCCCGAATACGCCGATGTCGGCGCTCTGCTCCGACACATCCTGGTATTTCGCGAGCCGTGGATTGACGAACTTGCGCACCATTGCTGCCCATCCCGGGCCGGCCGCGGCGCTCGCATCGACGAGCAATCCCTCGGAGTTTGCGAAGATCCTCACGTCCGCGATGACTTTCCCCTTCGGCGTCAGCGCGGCCGAGTACTGACCGGTTCCCGGGGTGAGTGCAAGGACGTCGCTCGTCACCAGTCCATTCAGCGACTCAGCGGCCTTGTCGCCACTGAACAACATGCGCAGGCGGCCGGAACGATCGGCGATGACGGCGCCGGTCTGAAGCGCGGTCCAGGCGCGCTCGGTGTCGATGGTCCCGGGAGTTTCCACGCTCATGCCGCGAGTACCGTCAGACGATCGGCTCGTTCCGTGGCGAGACGAGCGAGAGGAGCGCGTCGCTGGTGAGCCCCGCAATGGACGCGACGTATCCGTCTGCCTCGAGGGCCACGTGCGCGGGAACCTGGCCGACGACCACGGTCGGGAGACCAGCCGCGCGCGCGGACCGAACGCCGGGCAATCCGTCTTCGATTGCCACTGCCGTACCGCGCGCCACCTTGGCCCGTGCTCGTTGCAGGCGCGCCAACGCGAGGCGATAGGGCTCGGGCGACGGTTTCGGCGGCGCATCTTCCGCGGCGACGACACAGGTGAACAGGTGCTCTACGCGGGCGAGAGAGAGCACGAACATCGCGTCATTCCGCGGCGCCCGCGTCACGAGCGCCAGGCGCGCGCTGTCGTGCAGCCGTTCGAGCGTTTCGCGCGCCCCTTCAACCAGCGTGAGGCCCTTGCCGATGTACGCCCGGTAGGCGCGTTCGGCGCGGTGCGCGGCGAGCGCGATCGCCGTGTCGTCCTTCCCGCGGCCGACACTCCGGAACACCGCTCGCATGCCGTCCTCGAACGCCAGGCCCGCGCAGAGTTCGAGGTACTCGGTCACCGAGAGCGGGATTCCGTCAGCACGGAGGGCGGCGACCACAGCGTCACGGCGTGCCTCGCCGGTATCGGTAACTACGCCCTCCAACTCCAGTAGCACCGTATCAAGCATGCACTATAACTAACGAATCCGACGGCCTAACGCCATCTCGGGATTTCGTGGCTGACCGCGCAGGTCCCCGTAGGCGCGATCGAGGAGATCGACGGGATGCACGCAGCGCGCGCGCGCACCCGCCCTGATCAATCCTGCACCGATCTGCATGTGGCAACCGGGATTGCCGGTCACCACCAGGGCCGCCTCGGTCGCCTCGATGTTCTTCAGTTTCGGATCGAGCACCGCCGCTGAGGTCTCCGGTTCGACGAGGTTGTAGATGCCGGCACCACCGCAACAGCGCTCCGCGTCGGCCAGCGGAACCAGGTCGAGACCGGGGATCGCGCGGAGCACGGCCAGCGGTGCATCGACCACGCGTTGCGCATGGTGCAGGTGACAGGGCGCGTCGTACGTGACCCGCAGCGGAAGCCGCCCACCCGGCTCCGGTCCTGCCGCAACGAGCAATTCACTGATGTCGCGGACGCGCGCGCTCATCCGCGCGGCCTGTTCGGCCCACGTCGGGTCATCGCGGAGAAGGTGGCCGTACTCCTTCATCATCGCGCCACAGCCCGCGGCATTCACCGCGATGAAGTCGGCGCCCGATTGCTCGAACACGGCGACGTTCCGGCGGGCCAGCGCCCGTGCCCGGGAATCGTCACCGGCATGAGCGTGCAGCGCGCCGCAGCACTGCTGTCCGCGCGCCGGCACCGGTTGATAGCCGTTCCGCTCCAGGACACGGCTCGTGGCCTGGTTCGTGTGGGCGAAGAGCCCTTCCATCACACAACCTTCGAGCAGGGCGACCGATCCGCGACGCGCCGCGCGCGGCTCCGGCGCACGCCGGCCAGTGAAAACCGGCCGAGTGGACTCCAGCATTGCGAAGGCGAATCCCACGCGTCCGGGGAGCCTGGCCAGGACGCTCGTCAGGCGGAGCGCACGCGCCACCCTGGCGAAGCCGAACATGATCCGCCGCAGCACCGGTTGCGCCATCGTCACGAGCAGTGCCGACTCGACGAAGCCGAGTGGCCGTCGGGTCGCGATCGTCGCCCGTGTTGCCTCGAGCAGGTGCCCGTACGGGACACCGCTCGGACAGGCGGTTTCGCAGGCGCGACAGCCCAGGCAGCGGTCGATGTGCGTCGTGAGCGAGGGGTCGTCGATCGCCAGGTCCCCTTCGACTGCTCCGCGCATCAGCATCAGGCGGCCGCGTGGACTGTCGTTCTCGTCCTCGAGGACGAGGTACGTGGGGCACGCCTGCAGGCAGAAGCCACAGTGCACGCAAAGGTCGAGTCCCGGCGCCGCCGATGCGAGTGGGGTGCCCCTGACAGCCGCTCGCGCCGGGGTGGCGCTGGTCGTCACGTGTCGTCCTCGCCCAGGATCCCGCGATTGAGGATCCGGTCCGGATCGAACGCGTCGCGCAGCCGGCGTGACAGCGCGCCCGCTGGCGCTGGCGTGGGTGTGATCCGATCGCGGAAGGCCGCCGGGCATGTCTCGACCACCACGTGGTCCGCGGCCTCGAATCCGTCGACGGTGCGCGGACTCGTCAGGCGGATGCGGACCACGCCGCGCGCCAGCGTCGCGTGGGCGTCGACCTCGGGCAGGGCCATTGCCGTCATCCACAGCCGCGCAAGCTCCGAGGGACGGCGCGAGACGCGGAGGACGGCGCCATCCTCCGGATCCGACTGCTGGAGGAACGACCACACCTCCGGCGGCAGCGGTTCGCTCGCGGCCAGCTTTCCCAGCGTGGCGCGCTGGTGGTGGACGCTGGTGGCGTTGCCGGCGAGTCGCACGAGCATCACCGCGTGCTGGCGCAGTCCGATGCGCGCGGCGCAGGCGGGACTCAGCAGCTCGGCGGCCAGCGGCTCGACGGCCGCGATCCGGACGGACGCCACCAGTGCCGCCAGGGCGTCCCGTCCGTCGGGCAGGGTCATGGCGATCGTCTCGTCCGCCTCGGGGCGCGCGCGCAGCCGCACGGTCGCCTCGGTGATGACCCCCAGCGTGCCCCACGCGCCGATCGTCAGGCGCACCAGGTCGAACCCGGCGACGTTCTTCACCACCCGGCCGCCCCCGTGCACCACCTCACCGGAACCGGTGACGTAGGACAGGCCGACGGTGGTGTCGCGCGGCAGCCCGATACTGCCGCCTAACGGGCCGGCCGAGGCCGTCGCCAGCGTGGCGCCTAACGTTCCGCGCGGATCGCCGAAGGGGTCGAGTGGGAGCCACTGTCCGTGGTCGGCCGTCGCGGCGGCGATGTCGGTCAGGGGCGTGCCGGCGAGCGCGGTGAGCGTGAGGTCTCCGGGGACGTACTCGACGATGCCGCGCAGGCCGGAGACGTCGAGCACCCGCGACGCCCGGACCGGGTCTCCCGCCCGCAGCCACCCGCCGCGGCCGACGATGCGCAGCGGCGTGCCGTCGCGATGCGCGACCCGCACCGCCTCGGCCACCTCGGCGATCGAGTGCGGGGCCAGCGTCCCGGGCGAAGCCGCGGTCATGGTGCCCATGGAATCGTCAGGCATGCGCGCCGGCATGACGCGTCGCGGGGGTGCCGGCCCACTCGCGGCAGGACCGCATCGGGATCACCTTGCCGGGATTGGCCCGGCGATCGGGATCGAAGACCTCGCGCAGCCGGCACATCGCCGACAGCGTTTCCTCGGGGAAGATGAGCGGCATGTACTCCAGCTTGTCGAGCCCGATGCCGTGCTCGCCGGTCACGCTGCCGCCGGCGTCGACGCACAGCGTCATGATCGCCCGCATCGCTTCGTGCACGCGGGCCGACTCGTCGGGATCGCCGGCGTTGTAGGCGATGTTCGGATGGAGATTGCCGTCGCCGGCATGGAACACGTTGCAGACGTTCACACCGTGCCGCTCGGCGATGCGGCCGATTTCGGCCATCACGGCCGGGAGCTTCGTGCGTGGGACGACCGCGTCCTGCACGACGAGGTGCGGCGCGATGCGCCCCATCGCCCCGAACGCCTTCTTCCGTCCCTGCCACAGGCGGGCGCGTTCGACGTCGTCGCGGGCCACCCGCACCGTGCGCGCGCCGTGGGCCCGGCAGATCGCGTCGATCCGCGTCACGTCCGGTTCGATCCCCATGGTGAGTCCGTCGATCTCGATGAGGAGGACGGCGGCGGCGTCGACCGGGTAGCCGGCAGCGTAGATCGATGCCTCGACCGCGACGATCGTGGCGCGATCCATCATCTCCAGCGCGGCGGGGACGATCCCGGTGGCGACGATCGCCGACACCGCCTGGGCGGCGGCGTCGATCGACAGGAAGTCGGCCAGGAGCGTGCGCACCGCCTCGGGATTTCTCGTCAGGCGGACCGTGGCGTCGAGCGCCACGCCGAAGCATCCCTCCGAGCCCACGAACGTGCCGACCAGGTCGTAGCCGGGCGTTTCTCCGTCGGCCGAGCCTAACGTCGTCACCGTACCGTCGGGGAGGACGACTGTGAGGGCGAGCACGTGGTTGAGCGTCACGCCGTACTTCAGGCAGTGCGGCCCACCCGCGTTCTCGGCGATATTGCCGCCGATCGTGCACGCCGCCTGGCTCGAGGGGTCAGGCGCGTAGTGCAGGCCATGCGCGGCGGTCGCCCGCGACAGCAAGGCGTTGACGACACCCGGTTCGACCGTTGCCGTCCGGTTTTCGGCGTCGATGGAAAGGATCCGGCGCAGGCGGTGCAGGGCCAGGAGCACCGTGCCGTCGGCCAGCGCGCCGCCAGAGAGTCCGGTCCCCGCACCGCGTGGGACCCAGGACACCTGGCGTTCCGCCAGCAGCCTGACGACGGCGACGACTTCGTCGCGGGTGCCCGGCATGACCACGAGGGTTGGCTGCTTGCGGTACCCGGGCAGTCCGTCGGCGGTGTAGACCAGCGTCTCGCCGGGGCGCTGGAGGACGTATTTGGGGCCGACGATGTCGGCGAGTTGCGGTGCGATGTTGAGGGTCACGCTTTCAATCTAGGGTGGGATGAAGCAGGGTGGGTAAAGCAGGGTGGGTAAAGCAGGGTGGGTAAAGCAGGGTGGGTAAAGCAGGGTGGGATGA
>DAIUET010000004.1:0-3197 GCA_036845045.1 Gemmatimonadaceae bacterium
CATCCCACCCTTCTTCATCCCACCCTTCTTCATCCCACCCTTCCCACCGTGTAGCGCGCTCGCATCACGCCGCCACGCACTGCCGTGTCAGGGCGACCGAATCCGATCGTGTCTCCTTAACGGCGCGGGGCGGCGCCCGTCTCTGTCCGTGCGGACGGCCGGGGCGCACGACTCGCCGCCACGCAAACCCGACGTTTCATTTCCCGGGACGGCGGCGCGCGACCGCTGCCCGGGAGCCCACATTCGCAATGGTGATGACGATGATGCGGAAGACATTCCTCGCTGTCGCAGCGCTGGGGCTGTTCGGCCTCGCGGCCTGTTCGACGGATACAGTCGCGCCCAATGAATTCCTCGCGGACGCTGACGTGATCGACCTGGTGCCCGACTATGCGATCAGCAGCGCCGCAGTGGTGGATGGTGGCGGGATCGGCGCGGCACGCCTGCCCCGCGAGTTACAGCTGACCGTGGAGCAGAAGGCTGCCATCGCGGCCCTGCATGACGCGTTCATGGCGGAGAACGCGGACGAGATCGCCGAACTCCGCGCGATCGAGCAGGAGATCCGTCACTTGAAGCGCGCCGGCGGTTCCCGCGGCGAGATCCGTGCGCTCCTGGCCGAAGCCCACGAGATCGTGGCTGGTCTCGCGCTGGACTTCGCGGCCCTGCAGGACGCCATCTGGGCGGTCTACACGCCGGAACAGCGCGCCTGGATCGAGGCCCACAAGCCGAAAGTCTGCGACCGCAATGGTCCACCGCAGTTGACCGAGGACCAGATCACCCAGATCCGTGCCCTGCGCCAGGCGTTTGCCGAGGCGGTGGCCGACGAACTGGCAGCGATCAAGGCAGCGCACCAGCAGGCGCGCGCGGCCCACCAGGCCGGTGCCAGTGCGGAGGAGATCCGCGCGATCCTGGCCTCCGTGAAGGACGAGATGGAAGCGGTTCGTCAGGCAGAGCACCGCCTCCATGAAGCAATCCTGGAGGTGCTGACGCCGGAGCAACGGGCGCGGTGGTGCATCGTGCGGCAGCGCGTCGGGCCGGGACGGCCGTAACAGAATAGCGACGAGCGATGAGCGAAGAGCCGCAGTGCTCCTCGCTCTTCGCTGCTCGCTCTTCGCTACAGGAGAACTTGCTGCGCCTGCCGCACATCCGGAATCGAGCGCAACTCCTTCAGCAGATCGTCGCTCGCCGGCCGGTCGATCCGGATGAGCGATATGGCGTCACCGCCGGAATCCCGGCGCGCCTGCTGGTATTCGTCGACGAAGTGGCCCGCCTTCGCCAGCGTGGAACCCACCAGCCCGATGACCTGCGGTGAATCCGCGTTGCGCAGCACCAGCAGCGTCCCCCGGGGCGTGACGCTCACGTCGTAATCGTCCACGCGCACGATGCGCTCGTGCGTGTCGCCCAGCAGGGCTCCCGATACGCGCGCCGTTCCCACATCACTGGAGACGCGCACTTCCACCACCTCTGTATAGGCGACCGGGGATTCCTGCTGCATCTGGTCGACGCGGATACCGCGCGATTGCGCCAGCCGCGTGGCGTTGACGACGTTGACGGCTCCACCCGCCCGCTGGGTGAGGGCCCCGGCTACGGCCGCGGCGGTAATCACGCGGAGCCCGTTCGGATGCGAACCGGAGTAGCGGATCTCCATGCTGCGCAACGGACCTCCCGCCACCGCCGCCGCCAGCGTGCCGAGGCGCTGCGCCAGGTCGAGGATCGGACGCACACGCTGCACGTCGACGCCACCGAGGCTTGGCGCGTTGACCGCCCGGGACAGGTCGCCATCGGCCAGCGCCGCGCGCACGGCGTCGGCGATCTCGATCGCGACGCTGTGCTGCGCTTCCGAGGTCGAGGCGCCCAGGTGCGGGGTCAGGACCACGTTAGGCATCGACCGAAGCGGGTGATCGGCCGGCAATGGCTCGGTCTCGAAGACGTCCAGCGCCGCACCGGCCACATGCCCGGAGACAAGGGCGGCCATCAGGGCGGTCTCGTCCACGACGCCCCCGCGCGCGACGTTGAGGATCAGCACGCCGCGCTTCATGCGCGCGATCTGGGCATCCCCGATCAGGCTCCGCGTGGCCTCGGTGAGCGGCACATGCGCCGAAATAACGTCGGCGCGCGCGATCACTTCGTCCATCGTGGCGGTTTCCACGTCCAGGCTCCGCGCCCGCTCGGCGTTGAGGAACGGGTCATGCACCAGCACGCGCATGGCGAACCCGCGCGCGCGACGGGCCACCTCGCCGCCAATGCGTCCCGCGCCGATCAGCCCCAGCGTCTTGCCGCACAGCTCCGTGCCGGTGAAACTCTTCTTGTCCCATTCGCCCGCTTTCATGGAGCGGTCCGCTCCCGGGACCTTCCGCGCCAGCGCCAGCAGCAACGCCATCGTCAGCTCGGCCGCCGAGATCGTGTTGCCTTCCGGCGCGGTCAGCACCGGGATCCCGCGCTCGGTCGCCGCCTCGACATCGATGGTATCCACGCCGACGCCCGCGCGGCCAATGGCCTTGAGCCGGTCCGCGCGGGCCAGTGACTCCCTCGTTATGCGCGTGGCGCTGCGGACCAGGACGGCGTCGGCGTCGGCGATGGCGCTGGCCAGCTCCTCCCCCTTGAGCCCCGGCCGGTTCACCAGCTCGAACCGCGGGTCATCGCGCAACGGCGCCAGGCCGTCCAGCGAGATCGAATCGGCGACCAGGACGCGGAACCGGCCGGCACTCATGAGGCGAGCACCTCGTCGAGCGCCCCGAGCAGGACGTCGAGCTCCGCCACCGTGTGCTCGCCCATGTGCCCGATGCGGATCATCGTGTCCTTCAGCTCACCATACCCCGGCGTGATCACGAATCCCTTCGCCTTCATCGCGGACACGATCTGCGGGCCGGAGCGTCCGGCCGGCGCCGAGATGCAGGTCACGGCCGGCGAGCGATACCCCTCGGGGGCAAGTACCCGCAGGTCACGGCCCCGGCCGCGCTGCTCGTCGACCCAGTCCCACGTGCGCTTCGCCATCGCGGCGTGCCGGTGCCACCGCGCTTCCATGCCTTCATTCATGATCTGCTCCAGTTGCGCATCGAGCGCGAAGAGCAGCGACACCGCCGGGGTGTTGGGCGACTGGTGCTTCAGCCACGACGAATGAATTTCGACGAGGTCGAAGTACAGCCCGCGCATGGTGCTCGCCTTCGCCCGTTCCATGATGCGCCCGTTCGCCGTGCAGA
>DAIUET010000004.1:3297-9466 GCA_036845045.1 Gemmatimonadaceae bacterium
CCGCGCATGGTGCTCGCCTTCGCCCGTTCCATGATGCGCCCGTTCGCCGTGCAGAACGCCAGCCCGGGTGGCAGCGCAATGGCCTTCTGCGACCCGGTGAGCACGTAGTCCAGGTCCCACGCGTCACACTCGATAGGCGCCGCCGCCATGCTGGACACGGTGTCGATGACCATCACCACGTCGCCTGACGCGTGCGCGACCTCCGTCAGCTCCCGAATCGGGTTGAGCACGCCGGTCGAGGTCTCGGAGTGCACGACCGAGACTACGTCGTACCGGTTCTTCGTCAGGGCATCGGCCAGCATGTCGGGCGTGTGTGCCGCCCCGAACGCGATCTCGAGCTTGTCGCACGCGATACCCGAGTTGACCGCGGCCTTGTGAAAGCGCTTGCTGAACGCGCCGTTCACCAGGCAGAGGAGGCGGGACTTCACCGTGTTGCGCACGCCGCCCTCCATCAGGCCGGTCGCGGATGACGTCACGGTGAACACCGGCTGGCTGGTGCGGAAGACCTTCTGCAGGCGTTCGTCGATGCGCGTCATCATGGTCTCGATCTCGGAACCACGGTGACTGATCATCGGCCGCGTCATCGTGGCCAGGATGTCCGGCTTCACTTCGGTGGGACCGGGCAGGAAGAACTTTCCAAAGGAACCAGGCATGAGTTGGGAGATGGGAGACGTGAGATAAACGCAGCGCGATCCCCGATCGTGGAACGAGACCTGAAATACGCGAGGTTCTGCCGGACTGCAATCAGGTGAATGACAGCACGACGTCAGGGATTTCGACGTCCAGAACGAGTACCTAGATGTGGATCGCCCGTCCCAGGACGCTCAGGGCAGCTTCCTTCGTCGCTTCGGACAGGGTCGGGTGGGCGTGGACCGTGAGCCCGAGGTCTTCCGACGCGCCGCGGTACTCGAACGCGAGGACCACTTCGCTGATCAGCTCCGACACGTTGGGACCGATCATGTGACAGCCGAGCAGTTCGTCGGTTCGGGCATCCGCGATGAACTTCACGAAGCCCGAGGCCGCCCCCATCGTCCGGGCGCGCCCGTTGGCGGTGAACGGGAACTTCCCCGTCCTGTACTCCCGCCCGGACTCTCGCACTTCACGCTCGCTCAGGCCCACGCTCGCGATCTCCGGCCAGGTATACACGATGGACGGAATCGAGTGATAGTGCATCCGCGCGGGTTGACCGGCGATGACTTCCGCCGCCACCACGCCCTCCTCCTCGGCCTTGTGCGCCAGCAGCTTTCCGCCCGTGGCATCGCCGATGGCGAAGACGCCGGGCAGGTTGGTCCGCATCTGGTCGTCGACCTTGATCTCGCCGCGCGAGCCGAGGTCGAGGCCGAGCGCGCCGGCATCTATGCCGGACAGCGAAGGCTTGCGTCCCACGGACACGAGGACGTGGCTGGCCTCGAGCGTCCGCGACTGCCCACTCTGTTCGATGGCGATATCAATCCGTTCTTCTGAAATCGACGCGCCGGTGACGCGCGTGCCGGTGTGCATCTCCAGGCCCTGCCGCCGGAACGTCCGGTCCGCCTCCTTCACCACGTCATCATCCGTGCCCGGGAGGATGGCGGGCATCAGCTCAACGACGGAGACCTTTGCGCCGAGCCGACGCCAGACGGAGCCAAGTTCGAGACCGATGACACCGCCGCCAATGACCACCAGATGGGCCGGCACCTCGTTCAGCACCAGCGCGCCCGTGTTGGAAAGCACGCGCTGCTCGTCGAACGGCAGGAATGGCAGCGCGACCGGTACGGATCCCGTCGCGATGATCACGTTTCGCGCGTTCACCAGTACGGTCTGTCCATCGTTGAGCGCGACTTCCACCTGGTTCCCGGCGAGGAGCCTCCCGTGACCCTTGAGCCAGTTGACCTTGTGCTTCCGGAACAGGAACTCCACGCCGCGCGTGTTCTGCGCGACAACCTCGTCCTTCCGCCGCAGCATCTGGTGCAGGTCGAGGTGAAGGCCCTCGATGCCGATACCGTGCTCGTGCGCGTGCAGCCGGGCAAACTCGAACTGCTCGGAAGACTGCAACAGCGCCTTCGACGGGATGCATCCGACGTTGACGCAGGTTCCGCCGAGGGTCGGTGCGGATTCGATACAGGTCGTGCTCAACCCGAGCTGGGCAGCGCGAATGGCGGCGACATACCCACCGGGACCGCCGCCGATAATGACGACATCGGCGGCTTGCTGCTCAGGCGGCATTCAGGTTACGCGGGGCGGGTAGAGGGAGGCGAAAAAATAGCGGGTGTGACCGCCGATGGCGACCACACCCGCTCCCCCACCGCGATGGAACGCGGTGCCCCAGGTTACGCGGCTCGCGAGATCTGCTCGACGCGAGTCGCGGTGAAGTGTCCGCTGCGAAGTGTCGTGCGCCAGTTGTAGCGGCGCGTCTGAAACGTTCCCGTCAGGCGTCCCGGCTCCAGTGTGCCTTCGAGCACGGTGACGACCATCGCGCCTTCAGCGGGGTCGAAGTACGGTCCGATCAGCCCGACGAACGCATGCTCTCCCGCCTCGAGCAGCCGCATGCCGGCGGCAATGCCCGTCGGCGTCGTGAAGAGGAACACCTGCCCCGGAACGTACAGGTTCACGTTCTCGCGCTCGAGGTTGAACGATTCCGCCGCGCCCTGCGCATCCGTCAGCCATCCGCGCCACGATCCCGTCAGCGCAGCGACCACGTCGCGCCCGGTCTGGTCGCGTTGCGAGGTGTGTGGCGTATGGTCGATCATCGTGTTCATGGTCAGCTCCGTTGGCCATCACTACGGACATGCCGCGGGAAAGTGTCAGTCAGCGTGTCGAGCGTTCACTCGAGCGCCGTCGAACATTGGATGCCGCATCCCCGGAAATGGTTTACCGCGCCCGTGCATGTCGTTGGAGGCGGCCGGTGCGAAGATGTTAAGGCGACGTGCCGGGAAGCACGACGGGCCGGCCCCGATCGGGACCGGCCCGTGACATCGCCGTGACGGCCGCTCAGTCGATGACCATGAGTGCGGGATCCTCCATCAGCTCCTTCACCCTAACGAGAAAGAGGACCGCCTGCTGTCCATCGATGATGCGGTGGTCGTAGGACAGGGCCACGTACATCATCGGTCGCACCTCGATCTTCCCGTCGATCACCACGGGACGGTCCTGGATCTTGTGCAGGCCGAGGATGGCGACCTGCGGGAAATTGATGATGGGGGTCGAGATCAGCGAACCGAAGACGCCGCCGTTGGTGATGGTGAACGTGCCGCCGGTGAGGTCATCCATCACCAGCTTCCCGTCGCGGGCCTTCTTCGCCACCTCGACGATCTCCCGGCCGATCTGGACGATGCCCTTCCGGTCGGCATCCTTGATGTTCGGCACCACCAGACCTGCGTCCGAGGCGACGGCGATCCCGAGGTTCACGTAGTGGTGATAGACGATGTGATCGTCGTCGATGCGCGCGTTGACCATGGGGAACTGCTTCAACGCCTGGCAGGCGGCGCGCACAAAGAACGGCATGAAGGAGAGGCGCACACCCTGCTCCTTCTCGATGCGCTCCTTCACGCGTGCACGGAGCGCCTCCACCATCGACATGTCGATCTCGTTGAACGTCGTCAGGTGCGCCGTCGCGTGCTGCGACTCGAGCAGGTGCTCGGCGATCCGCTTCCGGCGCGTCGTCATCTTCTCCCGCGTCTCCCGCGCGCCGTTGGCGGCAGCGGCGGGCGACGGTGCGGGTCGCGAGGCCGGGGGTGCTGCGGGTTCGACGGGTGCCACGGGTGCTGCGGGTGCGGAACGAGCGGCCGGCGCCGCGGCCGGCGTGGGTGAAGGGGCGCTGCTCACGTGCTCGATGACATCCGGCTTGCTCACCACGCCACCGCGCCCCGTGCCGGGGATCGCACCGAGGTCGACGCCCTGTTCCGCGGACAGCCGGCGAGCGGCGGGAGAGGCACGCACCTCCGAGGGCGCCGGCACCGCTGCGGGCGCGGTAGCAGCGGCCGGCCGCGGGGCCGGCGGCGCTTCCGGACCGGTAGTTGGTTGTGCTGTCGAAGCCGCCGTTGCTTGCGGGGTCGGAGCAGGCGTTGGCTGTGGGGTCGGAGCAGGCGTTGGTTGTGCCGTCGGAGCCGGGGCCGGCGGAGCGGACGACGCCGCGGGCGGCGGCGGGGCGACCGCGGCCGGTTGGCTCGCCGGAGCTTCGGTCCCGGCGGTCGCCGATTCGTCCAGCTCTCCCAGTACCGCACCCAGCGCGACCACATCGCCTTCCTGGTGCGCGCGCCTGACGAGTACTCCGGCGGTTGTCGCGGGAACCTCGACCGTTACCTTATCCGTCTCCAGCTCGACAATGGTTTCCCCGGCCGCTACCGCTTCACCTTCCCGTTTCAGCCAGCGTGACACGGTGGCTTCGACGATCGATTCACCGAGCGGTGGCACTTTGATCGGGATCATTCCGGGGACCTTTCGGGGGACCATGCGCGTCGCGGCAACGGCACGCGGGGCCGGTAATAATAACAGGAGAGTGTTTGCGAGCGCTCACGATCGACGCGCACGGTGGGCTTGAACAGCTGCGGTTCCGCGACGATCTCGCGGTACCTGCGCTGACTGCCGCGAATGACGTGCGCATCCGGTTGCGGGCGGCCGCGCTCAACCACATTGACCTGTGGACGGTACGTGGCGTTCCTGGTGTCCAGCTCGTTCCACCGTGGATCCTCGGCGCCGACGGGATGGGAATTGTCGATGCTGCCGGGCCCGACGTGTCGACCGTGCAGGTCGGCGCCACGGTGATGATCAATCCCGGTGTCAGCTGTCGCGCCTGTGAATACTGCCTGTCGGGCGACAATCCGCTTTGCCTGCGGTTCGGCGTGCTGGGCGAGCACCGGCCCGGCACGCTGGCCGATTTCCTTGTCCTCCCGGCGGAGAATGTGCGCGCGGTACCGAGTGACACGTCACCGGAGTCGGCGGCAGCGTTCTCCCTGGCGGCCCTCACCGCGTGGCGCATGTGCGTGACCCGCGCGCGCGTCGGCCCGGGAGACGAGGTGCTGATCTGGGGGATCGGGGGCGGCGTGGCGCAGATGGCGTTGGCGATCTGCAAGGCGCGTGGCGCGCGCGTCTGGGTGACGTCGGGGAGTCCGGACAAGCTGGAACGGGCGCGGTCGCTGGGCGCCGATGTCCTGCTGCAGCACGGACCGGCCATCGACATCGGCCGTGAAGTGCGGGCCCGGACCGGAAAGCGCGGCGTCGACGTCGTCGTGGACACGGTGGGGACCGCCACCTGGGCTCAGTCGTTAGGCGCGCTCGGCCGCCGTGGACGACTGGTGACCAGCGGCGGGACCTCGGGCCACCAGGTCGAGACCGACGTCCGCCGCCTCTTCTGGAATCAGTGGACCATCATGGGGTCCACGATGGGAAGCGATGCCGAATACGACGCGGTGGTGGCGGAGTTCGTTTCCGGGCGACTGGCCCCTGTCATCGACTCGGTCCATACCCTGGAAAACAGCGCCGCCGCCATGGAACGGCTCGAGAGCGGCGCGCAGTTCGGCAAGATCGTCGTGAGGATCTCGTGAAACGAGGGTGCGGAGGGCGCACAGGATGCCGAGGTTGCACCGAGCTGTCTCCCCGGCTGCGGTTCGCTACCCCCTGCACCCTATGCACCCCGTGCACCCTTTGCCCCCGATGAAATTCCCCCTCTCAACCCGCTACTCCGATTACGACACGAAGGGGCACGTCAACAACGCCTTCTACCTGACCTATTTCGAGGCGGCCAAGCACCTTCTCTGGCGCGACGTGTGGAAGCGCCATCCCGATCCGCCATTCGTGGTCGCCGAGGCAACCGTTCGTTTCCTTTCGCCGGCCATGATTGGCGATCCGCTGGAGATCGATATCTCGACGGGCGACATCCGGAACCGGTCCTGGACCTGGCAGTTCCGGATCACGGACGCCCGGGACGGGCGCGTGATCGCCGAAGGGCGCACGGTGCAGGTCTATTACGACTACGCCACGCGACAGGCGGTCCCGATTCCCGACGATGTCCGCGCGCTGCTGGAGAGCGGAAAGTCGTGAGCGACGCCAGCCAGTATACGCCCGACGAGGAGCGGTCGATTCGCGAGGCGGCGCGCCGCGGGGAAAAGCCTTCCTGCCCGCGCTGCGGTGTCGTGCTCACGCCCCGGGACATCGGCGGCGGTTCATTCGGACTCGGCTACGCCAGGCGGCG
>DAIUET010000004.1:9566-12582 GCA_036845045.1 Gemmatimonadaceae bacterium
GACCTCTGACCTCGTAGATTTCCGTCGTGCAGGAATTTCAGGAACCATCGTTGACCTTCCTCGACCGCCTGCGGGATACCTTCGCGCAGCTGGCGGACGTGATCCCCGCCATGCTGGGCGCGTTGATCATCCTCTTTGCCGGCTACCTGCTGGCGAAACTGATCGAGCAGGGCACCGAGCGACTGCTGCACCGCATCCGCCTCAACCAGGCGCTCGAACGCGGCGGGGTGATGGATGCGGTGGAACGGGGTGCCGCGCACTTCAATCCCACGAAGGTCATCGGGAAGACGCTGTTCTGGATCATGATGTTCGCCGTCATCATGGTCGCGGCGACGGCGCTGGGGATGGAGTCACTGACGGGTGTCTTCACGGAGCTGGTGGGATACCTGCCGAGCCTCATGTCCGCGATCGTGATCATGATCGTGGGGATCGTGCTGGGCCGGTTCACCGGCGGGCTGATCATGGCTTCGGCCGGTGCGGTGCAGGGGGCGCCGACGCTGGCGAGGGTGGGACGCCTCGGCGTCGTTATGCTCTCGGTATTCATGGCGCTGCAGGAGCTGGGCATCGGCACCGAGATCGTCACGACTGCCTTCGCGATCCTGTTCGGCGCCGTCGCCTTCGGCCTGGCCCTGGCCTTCGGGCTGGGCAACCGGGACCTGGCCGGCCAGATCACGCGCGAATGGTACGATCGGTATCGGGCTGAGCGCGAGGCGATCGAGCGGGATGTCGCCGAGCGAGAGCTCGAGGAAGACAAGGAGTTCGAGCGCAGCGATCCTGAACAGCTGGAGATGATACCGGCTGCCGAGCCGGCCGAGATCGCGACACGATCACCAAACTAGGTCAGAGTCCGAGGTCAGAGTCCGAACGGCATTCTGACTCAAGCGACCTCTGACCTCTGACCTCTGACCTCTGACCTGCTGGTGAGGTACTCATGACCGCGACCCAGAACGTCGTTATCGGGGCACCCGAATCGCTCGAAGAACTATGGATGCCGTTTACGTCGAACAAGGCATTCAAGCAGTCCCCTCGTCTCCTTTCGGCCTCGCACGGGATGTATTACACGTCGGCCGACGGGCGCTCGATCCTCGACGGCTGTGCCGGATTGTGGTGCGTGAATGCGGGTCACGGGCGCGAGACCATTGTGCGCGCCATCGCGGAGACCGCGGCGAACCTCGATTTCGCGCCGTCGTTCCAGATGGGTCACCCCATTTCGTTCATGCTGGCGACCGAACTGGCGAAAATCCTGCCCGGCGACATCGACCACGTGTTCTTCGCCAACTCGGGATCGGAAGCGGTGGATTCCGCGCTCAAGATCGCGCTCGCCTACTGGCGCGCGCGCGGCCAGCCGGAGCGCGTCCGGTTCGTGGGACGGCAGCGTGCGTACCACGGCGTGGGCTTTGGCGGGATCTCGGTGGGCGGCATCCCGTACACGAGAGCCGCATTCGCCGCGCAGTTGCTGCCGCAGGTGGACCACCTGCCCCACACCCACGGCATTGTCGAGAACCTGTTTTCGCGCGGACAACCGCTCGAGGGCGCGTACCTCGCGGACGAACTCGACGCGATCGTTGCGCAGCACGGTGCGGAGACGATCGCCGCCGTTATCGTCGAGCCGGTCGCGGGTTCCACGGGTGTCCTCGTGCCGCCTGTCGGTTACCTCGAGCGGCTGCGCGCGATCTGCGACCGCCATGGCATCCTGCTCATCTTCGATGAGGTAATCACCGGTTTCGGCCGCGTCGGGGCGCCCTTCGCCGCGCAACGTTTCAACGTGTTGCCCGACATGATGACGATGGCGAAAGGCATCACCAACGGTGCGGTGCCCATGGGCGCGGTGGGTGTGCGGCGCGAGATCTACGACAGCGTCGTCAACGCGGCCGCCGGCGGGATCGAGTTCTTCCACGGCTACACGTACTCCGGTCACCCGCTGGCCAGCGCGGCGGGCCTGGCGACCCTGAAGGTCTACCGCGAGGACGGGCTCTTCGAACGGGCCGCCGAGCTGGCGCCGTACTGGGAGGACGCGGTGCATTCGCTGCAAGGGCTGCCGCACGTCATCGACATCAGGAACCTCGGACTGGTCGCGGGTGTCGAGCTGGAGCCGCGCAGCGAGAAGCCAGGCGCGCGGGGACTGGAAGCGCTCATCGCCTGTTTCAATGAAGGGCTCCTCGTCCGCGTGACCGGGGACATCATCGCCCTCTCGCCGCCCCTGATCATCGAGAAGGGGCAGATCGACCATCTCGTCGAGGTGTTGGGCGGGGTGTTACGAGACCTGGGGTAGAGGGTAGGGGGTCGCGGCTCGAGGACGGTTCGAGCAGATGTAAGGGAGGTGGCAGAGTGCGCCTTTCGGGGCTGATTGCATCGCTCTGCGTTTCGGCGAATCTCGCCGATGCGCAGGAGAAACCGCAGCCGCTTCCGACGGTTCCGGTCACCGCAGAAGCTGAGCTGGTCCGCAGCGCGAAGCTGCGCGAGTTCGACCGCCGACGAAGCAATGGCACCGGACGTTTCATGACCGAGGCGGACCTCGCGAACGACCAGCACCGGCAACTCAGTGACGTGCTGAAGAAGCTCCCGGGAATCCTGATGGTCCGCGCGAAGGGAACGCGTGGCTATGGAGGATCGGCGGTCTTCGTCGCCAGCTCTCGAGGGTCATCCACGATCGAGCACGTATCACCCATCTTCGGCCGCAATTGCGGCGTCGCGATCTGGCTGGATGGGGTTCCAGTCTACAGAGGACTCGATCGCACCGGGCCGTCGCCAGCTTTCGGAGGTCGCGGCGCGTCATCAGCGCCGGGGCAGGTCGGGGAGCCGCCGTTCAACATCAACAGCATCATGACCCAGCACATCGCGGCTATCGAGTTCTACGCTGGGCCGGCGACGACGCCGGCGGAACTCAACACGACGCAGGGGACGTGTGGGGCGCTGGTGATATGGACGAAATAACGGTTGGGTCGCCCCTCGGGCCTGTCACTCCATCCTCAACCCTTCCCTCAACCTCGAGCCTCGACCCTCGACCCTCGACCCT
>DAIUET010000004.1:12682-27799 GCA_036845045.1 Gemmatimonadaceae bacterium
CCTCGACCCTCGACCCTCGACCCTATTTCAGAGTCGGCATCCTGAACTCGGCGCCTGACGACGGTCCCGACGGCCAGCGCTGCGTCACCGTCTTCAGCTTCGTGAAGAATCGGACGCCATCCATCCCGTGCTGGTTCTGGTCACCGAAGGCCGATTCCTTCCAGCCGCCGAACGAATAGAACGCCAGGGGGACCGGGATGGGCACGTTCACGCCGACCATGCCGGCCTGTACGCGGTCCGTGAACTCCCGGGCGGTCGGGCCGTCGCGGGTGAAGATCGAGGCCCCGTTGCCGTAGGCATGGCCGCTGACCATGCCTAACGCTTCACCGAAGTCGGCGGCACGCACGAGGCACAGCACCGGCCCGAAGATCTCCTCGCGGTAGATCCGCATCGCCGGTGTCACGCGATCGAACAGGCACCCGCCGAGCCAGAAGCCGCGCTCATGGCCAGGCACGCCCAGGCCACGACCGTCGACCACCAGCTCGGCGCCTTCCTCGACGCCCAGCGCGACATAGCCAGCCACGCGCTCCCGGTGTTCGGCCGTGACGAGCGGCCCCATGTCCAGCTCGGCCGCGGTGGACGGCCCGATGCGCAGGCGGCGGACCCGCTCCGCGAGGCGGTCGCGACGGGCATCCGCGGTATCCGCGCCGACGGCAACGGCGACGGAAATCGCCATGCATCGCTCACCCGCCGACCCGTAGGCGGCGCCCATGAGCGCGTCGACCGCCTGGTCCAGGTCCGCGTCAGGCATGACGACGAGGTGGTTCTTCGCCCCGCCCATGGCCTGCACGCGCTTCCCGTGGGCCGCCGCCGTCGCGTAGACGTGGCGCGCTATCGGCGTCGAGCCCACGAAGGAAACGGCCTGTATTCCGGGGTGCACCAGCAGCGCGTTGACCGCCCCGGCGTCGCCGTGCAGGACATTCAGGACGCCGGAAGGCGCCCCCGCCTCGACGAAGAGCTCCGCCAGACGGACTCCGCAGGACGGGTCCTTCTCCGAGGGCTTGAGGATGAACGCGTTCCCGCAGGCGATGGCCGGTGCGAGCATCCAGAGCGGGACCATCGCCGGGAAGTTGAACGGAGTGATACCGGCCACGACGCCTAACGGCTGGCGCAGCGAGTACATGTCCACCCCGGTCGATACGCCGGTCGAGAACTCTCCCTTCAGCAGGTGCGGAATCCCGCAGGCGAATTCGACGACCTCGATGCCCCGCTGCAGCTCACCCCGCGCGTCGGCCAGGACTTTCCCGTGCTCGCCGGCGATGAGCGCCGCCAGCTCCGCGCCGTGCGTCTCGAGCAGCTCGCGAAAACGAAAGAGGACACGGGCGCGCTTGAGGGGTGACCAGGCCGACCACTCGGCGAAGCCGTCTTCGGCGGAGGCGACGGCGTCGTCGACATCACGCGTCGAGGCGAGCGGCACCAGGCCCGCGCGGTCTCCGGTGGACGGGTTCCAGACCGTGGCTGTCCGGTCCGAATCGCCGGAGCGCCGTGTGCCGTGCACGAAATGAGGGATCAGCACCGGCTGTTCCGGCGCGGCTTCAGCCTGGCGCTGTCCGGTGCGTGTGCCGGTCAGTGAAACTGGACTCGCGGCCATCGGGTCTCCATCCGGCGGTGAATGCGCAAGTTACTGACGGCGGACGACCCTCGCTGCGGACCTGCCGGCGTGGGTAACGATTCGTGCGTCCTCAGCCGCATTCGCCGCGGCGGCGGCTTCCTGGAGCAGGCGCACGACGTCGGCCGGCCAGAGCTGCACCCGCCCGTCCACGACCGCCGACTGCTGCACCCCGATCGCGTCCTGCCCATACAGGCGTTCGAAGATCGTGAGCGCCGCCAGATACGTCCCCATCGTGGACGGATGGAACTCATCGGGCGAGTAGAGGGGCAGCGTGGTATCCACCGCCCACGCGAACTGCCACGCTTCGCCGGCTGGCGCGAACAGGGCGCCGATGGCGTCCGCCGCAAGACGGTACGACTCCGTCACGTTCGGGAAGTCGAACGACCGGTCGAACTGGGGCCAGACCCCGTACATCACGGCCTGGGCGCCATTGTCGTCGATCAGGTTCCCGAAGACTCCGGCCCAGGTGATGAGATGATCCCGGCTCTCGGGCAGCGCGGATGGTCCCTGCTGCATGACGACAAAGTCCCAGCTCTCCTCCTCGAGCGCCGTCACGGCATCCCGGAAATCCCAGTGGTCTTCCAGAGCGAAGTTCGGATGGGCAATCGCCGCGCAATAGCAGTGCGGGAGGCCGGCCGAAAGCGCGAGCTGCGCGACGGTCCGCGGCAGGTCGTTCACATAGGTGAGACTGTTGCCGATGAAGAGAACCTTCAGCGCGCCCTCGGGCGGGTCGGGGGCGGTGCCTAACGAACAGGAGAGGAGGAGGGCGGTGGGGAGGACGCGGAGGGCTTTCATGGAAGCGGCATGGGTACGACCGGCGGCTGAGCGACTGCTCAACGTATGACCCGTGTACCGCGACGGGCGAGGAATGTGCTCAGGGGTTCGCGAGAGAGGCCGGGATGACGCAATCCATCGCCGGGAACAGGGCCGAACGAACACCAAAAATACACTTCGATTTCCGCCACATTTCTGACGCCCAACGCCCGACCACGCCATAGCCGCCAACTCGCGGCACGACAATGACTTAGGCGCACAAGTTGTCATTGATTCGAACGGCCCGATCCGCTAAATTCGGAGGTCCTCCGGACGGCCTGGAAACACGAACCCGCAGAGACCCATGACGGCACCGAACCAGCGCGAGCGGATCCTCCCTCGGCTCATCGACGACGAGGTCAAGGAATCGTTCATCAACTACTCGATGAGCGTGATCGTCGCCCGCGCCCTGCCCGACGTGCGCGACGGTCTCAAGCCGGTGCACCGGCGGATCCTGTACGCAATGAACGACCTCGGACTGGTGCCGGGCCGCCCATTCAAGAAATCGGCGACGGTCGTGGGCGACGTCCTTGGCAAGTACCACCCGCACGGCGACTCGGCGGTCTACGACGCGCTCGTGCGCATGGTGCAGGATTTCTCCCTCCGGTATCCGCTGATCGACGGCCAGGGGAACTTCGGTTCGCCCGACGGGGACGCCGCGGCCGCCTATCGGTACACGGAAGCGAAGTTGATGCCGATGGCGATGGAGATGCTCGCCGACATCGACAAGAACACCGTCGATTACGCGCCCAATTTCGATGACCACCTCACCGAGCCGCGGGTCATGCCGGCGGCATTCCCGAACCTGTTGGTCAATGGCTCGTCAGGCATAGCGGTGGGCATGGCGACGAACATCCCGCCACACAACCTGCGTGAGGTGATTGCCGCGACGCTGCTGTTGATCGACAAGCCCGATGCGTCCATCGAGGAACTGGCGAAGCTCGTCAAGGGACCCGACTTCCCGACGGGCGGGTTCATCTACGGCCGCGCCGGAATCAAGGATTACCAGGAAACGGGACGCGGCCGGATCGTCATGCGCGCCCGCGCCGTCATCGAGGAGAAGGAGTCGACGGGACGGTCCCAGATCGTCATCACCGAGGTTCCCTACCAGGTGAACCGCGCTGATCTGGTGAAGTCGATCGCCGAGTTGACGCGCGAAAAGAAGCTGGAAGGGATCAGCGACCTGCGCGACGAATCGAGCGATACGACGCGGATCGTGATCGAGCTGAAGCGCGACGCGATCCCGCGGGTGGTCCTGAACCAGCTCTACAAGCACACGACGATGCAGGCGTCGTTCGGCGTGATCATGCTGGCGCTGGTGCCCGACACGCGGACGCGGCAACTCGTGCCGAAGGTGATGGGGCTCAAGGAAGCGCTGGAGCATTACATCACGCACCGGCACGAAGTCATCGTGCGGCGCGCCCAGTTCGAGATCGACAAGGCCCTCGAGCGCGAGCACATCCTCGAGGGCCTCAAGATCGCCGTCGACAACATCGACGAGGTGATCAAGGTCATCCGCAAGGCCGACAACCCGGACACCGCGAGCGCGCAGCTGCAGAAGAGGTTCAAGCTCTCCGAGCGGCAGGCCGAAGCGATCCTCAACATGCGCCTGGCGCGCCTGACGGCGCTCGAGGTCGACAAGATCGAAGAGGAACTCAAGGACGTGCGCGCCGAGATCAAGGGCCTGCGCGCGTTGCTCGAGTCGAGGCCGAAACGGATGGCGCTCATGAAGTCCGAGCTGACCCGCATCGTCGAGAAGTTCGGCGATGAGCGCCGGACGGAGATCACCAGCGACCAGGGCGAGTTCACGATCGAGGACCTGATCGCCGAGGAGGACATGGTGGTGACCGTGTCGCACTCGGGATACATCAAGCGGACGTCGATCACCACGTACCGCCGGCAGCGCCGCGGCGGCAAGGGGCTGACCGGCCAGGAGCTGCGTGATGAGGATTTTGTCGAGCGGATGTACGTGGGCTCCACCCACGACTACATCCTCGTCTTCACGAACGACGGCCGCTGTTACTGGCTCAAGGTGTACGAGATCCCGCAGGCGGGCCGGGCCACCAAGGGGAAGCCGATCGTCAACCTGATCAACGTGTCACCCGACACGCAGATCCAGGCGATGGTCTTCGTGCGCGACTTCAAGGAGGACGAGTTCCTGCTTTTCTGTACGCGGAATGGCACCATCAAGAAGACGCGGCTGTCGGAGTATTCGAACGTCCGCTCCACCGGCATCAAGGCCATCAAGGTCGAGCCGGGCGATGAGCTGATCGAGGTGGCGGTGACGTCGGGGAACAACGACGTGGTGATTGCGACCCGTCACGGTCTTTCGATCCGGTTCCACGAGGCCGACGCGCGCGAGATGGGCCGCGACACCACCGGCGTGAAGGGCATCGAACTGGGCAAGGGCGACCGGGTGGTCGGCATGGTGGTCATCAAGCGTGAGGCGACACTGTTGTGCGTGACCGAGAAGGGGCTGGGCAAGTGCACGCACATCGAGGAATACCGGGTGCAGCGGCGGGGCGGGAAGGGGATCCTCACCGTGAACCGCACCGAGAAGACGGGTGACGTGGTGGGCCTGATGGAGGTCCTGCCCGAGGATGAGATCATGATCATCACGCGCGGCGGGATGATCATCCGCTCTTCCGTGTCGCAGGTCCGCGTGGCGGGCAGGAACACGCAGGGTGTCAGGCTCGTGAACCTCGACGGCGGCGACGTGGTGACGGCGGTCGCGCGGGTGATCCCGGAGGACGACAAGGAGGTCGAGGGCGGCAACGGGTCCGAGCCTGCTCCCGACGCGCCGGAGTTGGCGCTGGAGAGTGGGGAATAGGGAATGGGGAATGGGGAATAGGGAATCGAGTTCTATTCCCCATTCCCCATTCCCCAGAGCTCGAGCGCAACACCATCTGCCGCTGGTGAAGCTTGACGATCTCACCGGACTCTCTACCTTCACCGAAGGCGCCGCCGGAGCGCCTCCGGTCCGCGGGCAGGGATCGTCCCATCCGGCGTAGTCGTCAGGCCCAGACAACCCAACCTCTTTTCGGGCCCACCGTGCGGACACGGGCCGGACGAAAGGAGGCTGTATGTCCCGCCACGCGTACTGCCACCCAGACCCACGGGACCCGACAGCTAGGCGTCCACGTATCTGGCTGAGCAGGATGACGCGAGGGCGCAGAGGCCCGGCAAGAAAACCTCTGTGTCCCCTGCGTCCTCCGTGTTCAGGTCTTTTCCGAGGCTCGAAATCCCGTGCCGATTCAATCGAAGCGCGCGAAATCAGTCCCCGGACTTCACCCGCTTTGCACCGTCTGAGGGCGTGTCCTGACCGGCCACACGCTTTACGAACTTCTCGAGGTCCAGGCCTAACGACCCAGCCACCTGCTCCAACGCGGCGATCGACGCGTTCATCTTCTGCGTCGTGGCGTTTGCCAGGCCCTGGCCACCGCCGCTGTCCACGATCGTCATCCGGTCGACCTGCACTCCCTTCATCGCCTCCACCGTCACCCCCAGCATTGCCGGAAGCTTCTCCGCCAGGAACACCTGCAGGCCCACGTCGCCCGCATTGTGGACCTCGGCGTACAACATGCGCAGCACCTCGGCCTGCGCGCGGCCCTTCTCGAGGATGGGGGCCGCGATCGCCTTCGCCTCGGCCTCGGCGGCGATCCGCTGCGCTTCGGCCGGCTGGATCACGTCCGCCTGCAGGCGCGTCCGCTCCATGTCGACCCGCCGCGCTTCCATTTCAGTCTTCGCCTCGGTTTCCGCCTTCAGCGCCGAGATCCTGGCCACCCGTTCGGTTGTCTCGGCCTCGCGCCCCAGTTCTGCCTGACGAACGCGCAACAGGTTTCGCGCCTCGGCGATCTTCACGTCCGCCTCCGCCGCCGCCACGTCGGCCAGCCGCCGCGCTGATGCCTGCTGCTGCTTGATCTCGGCATCCGCCTGTGCGTCGGCGATCTGGGCGAGCTGTCGCGCTGCCGCCTGACGCTGCTGGATCTGTGAGGCCGCCTCGGCGTCCGCGACTTCTGCGAGTTGACGTGCCGCTGCCTGCCGCTGCTTGATTTCCGCCTCGTTGTCGGCCATTGCCACTTCGGCCAGCTTGCGCGCCTCGGCCTGCTTCTGCCGTGTCTCCGCTTCTGCGGCGGCCTTCGCGATCTGCGCGTCGCGCAACGCCTCCGCCGTGCGCTTCTCACCGATCGAAGTCAGGTAGCCGACGCGATCGGCGACGTGCTGGATTTTCAGCACGTCGAGTTGCAACCCGAGCTTCTTGAGGTCGTGATCGGCCTCGTCGGACAGATGCTTGGCGAAGCCGAGCCGGTCCTCGTTCACTTCCTCCGGCGTGAGCTTGGCGAGCACGCCACGCAGGTTGCCGGTGAGCGTCTCCCGGGCCAGCGCCTCGATCTGGTTGATGTTCTTCCCCAGCAACCGCTCGACCGCGTTGTTGAACACCATCTCCGGGTCCGACGCGATCTTCACGTTGGCGATCGCTTTCACCGTCAACGGGATATTCCCCTTCGAGAAGGCGTCCTCGACGGAGAGCTCGAGCGGTATCGTCGAAAGCGACAGCCAGTTCACCTGCTCGATGATCGGGATCCGCATCGTCCGGCCGCCCATGACGGTGCGATAGCCCACCGTCCCGCCTTCCTCGGCCACCCGCTTCCGGCCGGTGATGATGGCGGCGATGTTCGGCGGCACGATCACGATCAGGTTCTTGATCGTGAGGATGACGAGCAGGATGAGCGCCAGCACGACGCCGCCCAGCACCAGTCCGACTTGCGAAAGCAGGTTTTCCATCTTCAGCTCTCCGTCGGGCGCCCCAGTCGCGGCGCCCCGTCATCAGGGGTCAGCTCTTCGTTAGGCGCGACCAGGGCAATCCCGTCGCGGATCTCCAGCACCATGACCGTCGACCACGATTCCGGCTCGGTCGCGTCGGCATCGAACGGGCGCGCCAGCAGCTCCTGGGCGCGCCCACCCCGCGACACCAGGATCTTCCCCGTCCCACCGGTGCTGAGCGGGAGGAGGACTTCGGCCGATGCACCCAGCCACGCGCGATCGCCCGGCATGTCGCCCGACTCCGACTTCCGGAGCCAGCCAAAGACCGCCGTACTGATCGCGGCGCCCGTCGCGCCGATCGTTAACGCCAGAACGGCGGTGAGCAGCCCCCGTGCTCCGTTCCAGAGCGAGCTCAGCGCCACGCCCGTGACGCCGAACGCAAACAGGAAATACGTGGCGTTGCGGAGGGACAGCAGCTTGTAGATGTCGACGTCGTGGTGCGTGTCGCCATCGACGTGAACGTCGGCATCGTGGCCGCCGCCGCTGGCCCCGGCAAACGCGGAAAAGAGATACATCCCGACCCCAACAACCATCGCGAACCAGTAAAGTGCTGTCATCGGCGGAACGACCCACCTGCTTCGGGGAGCCGGAATATCGGGAAGGTGCCCGGCCCCAACAATATGGATGGCCCCGTTGTTTCCGTGATCTTGCGCCTCCAGTCGGGTACACCCAGTGCTCTGTTGACCAGCGCAATCACGCGGGGTACCACACTCAAGGCGCCCCTCAACATCCTGGCCAAGGTCAGAAAGACCAGGTCGCTTCTGGAAATTGTGTGACAGATCACCTTTACGCTCGTCCGCCTTCAGTGAGTCACTCACGTTGCGTGACGATTTGCATCGTCCCGCTCCTCCCGGCGGCCGCTAAATTGCTCAGACCGTTGGCACTGTAAGTCGATCCTACGGTTAGACATCACCGACCGAGTCCCGACCCCTTCGCCGAATCGGTTTCATGCATCCAGGTAGTGCAGTCACCACCGAACTTGTCTCCATCGGGGCGATCAAGACCGCCGCCGACGCGCTGCGATCGGTGGCAGTCCGCACTCCACTGCTGCGGGCCGCGGCGCTCTCGGACGAAACGGGCGTTTCGGTGTCGCTCAAGCCCGAGATGCTGCAGCGGAGCGGCGCGTTCAAGTTCCGTGGTGCCTACGCCTTCCTCGCCGGGTTGTCACCATTGGAGCGGGCGCGGGGCGTGATCGCACCAAGCTCCGGCAACCACGGGCAGGCGGTGGCTCTGGCGGCCCGCCTCTTCGGCGTGAAGGCGACCGTCGTCATGCCCACCACCGTGACCGATGCCAAGCGTTCCGGTGCGGAACGACTCGGCGCGCGCGTGTTCCTGGCCGGCACGACGACGAAGGACCGCATGGACCGCGCCGTCGAACTGGTGGAGGCGGAGGGCGCGACGCTCGTACCCCCGTTCGACGACGCGCGCATCATCGCGGGGCAGGGAACGGTCGGACTGGAGATCGTCGAGGATCTCCCGTCGGTCGGCACCGTCCTCGTCCCTGTGGGTGGAGGTGGATTGAGCGCGGGGGTGGCTGCGGCGATCAAGCAGCTCCGCCCGGGAGCGCGAGTGGTGGGCGTCGAACCTTCGGGCGCGGCGAAGCTCACGGCGGCGCGCGCGGCCGGCCAGCCCGTCACGTTGCCGTCGACCAGGAGCATCGCCGATGGCCTCATGTCGATCCGCATCGGGACGATTCCCTATGCGCACCATGAGGCATTCCTCGATGAGGTCGTGACGGTGGATGACGACGCGATCGTCAGGGCTATGCGGCACCTGCTGGATCGCGCCAAACTGGTGACCGAGCCCAGTGGCGCGATCACTGTGGCCGCGTTGCTCGAAGGACGGGTGACAGCGCGGGGCGAAACCGTCGCCATCCTGAGCGGCGGCAACATCGAATGGCCGGGATTGTTGGCCCTCCTCAATGCCTGACGCTCGCATTCTCGTCGCCGACGACGACCCGGGTATGCTCGGAACCCTGTCCTGGATCCTGAAGGAACAGGGCTTCGACGTCGTGGCCACGCACGAGGGGAGCCGTGTGATCCCGTTGATGCGGGACCGCCCGCCGGATCTCGTGTTGCTGGACATCCTGTTCGAGGATTCGAAAGGCACCGACGTCCTGGAGCGGATCAGGCAGGACGAGCGCTGGCGCGACGTCCCCGTGGTGATGATGTCGGCGCTCCCGCCGGAGGAAGCCGCGGTCCGCACGCTCGGGATGGGGGCCGCCGATTATGTGCGCAAGCCATTTCGCGTCCGCGAGCTGCTGGCCCGGATCGAGGCGCAGCTGCGTATGCGCGCCATCCTGCGATCCGCGCACGACACGCTTCGCGAGACGCGCGAGGCACTGACGCGGGTGCAGGAGCAGGCCGACCAGCGGCGGCACCTGATGGACATCCTCCACGACGTCACCGACGAACTGTCGACTGGGGAGATCTACCATCTCCTCGCCCGGCGCGTCGCCCGTGCCCTGGGGCTCAACCAGTGCAGCGTGCTGCTGACCAGGCTGGGGGGACCGCCCCGCGTGGCCGCGTACGCGTTCGAAACGGGAATCAGCCGCGACTTCGTGCTGGACATGGACAAGTATCCCGAACTCCAGACGGCGCTGGATACGGGGAAGCCGGTGCTGGTGGAGAACGTCATGGTCAGCCCGCTCTATCGCCATGTCCGGGAAATGTGGGCACGGGAGGGGACGAAGATCTCCACGCGCTCGGTGATCGCGATTCCCTTCGCGATGGAGGCCGAGGAGGCCGGTGTCTTCTTCCTGCGGCGGAACGTGACGGAGCCACCGCTCACGCCGGCCGACGTGGAGTTCGCCGAGACGGTCATTCGCGCCGCGGTGGCAGCGATTCAGCGGGCAACGCTGATCGAGACGACGATTGCCGACAACCGGCGACTCGAGGAACTCGCTCACACCGACCCCCTGACGAAGACGCTCAATCGTCGCGCGCTGAGCGAGCGCCTGGCGGCGGAGATGGAACGCGTCCGCCGGTACAGCTCCACCATGTCGCTGCTGCTGATCGACCTCGATCACTTCAAGCAGGTGAACGACAACCACGGCCACCTGGCGGGGGACGAGGTGCTGATCGAGGTGGCTTCGCTCTTGTTGCGCGTCGTCCGCGCCGTCGACATCGTCGCCCGCTACGGTGGCGAGGAATTCGTCGTGGTCCTGCCGGAAACGGGTGCACCGGGCGCGGAGGCGTTCGCGGAGCGGTTGCGGGAGCTCATCGAGGGACACTCGTTCGTCGCGTCGCGGGGGTCGGCCATCCGCCTGACGACGAGCATCGGTGTGTCATCGTTCCCCGGTTTTGGCGTCGAGTCGGTCGAGGACCTGCTGACGAACGCCGACCAGGCGCTCTACCGCGCGAAGTCCGAGGGACGAAACCGGGTTCGCGTCTAGCGCACGGGTTACGCGGGCCCTGGCGTCGCGCGCCGGGTCCTAACGAGCGAAGTCGGCCAGCGTGACGCCCATGGCGTCGATCGTGGCCCGGGCGTTCCAGCGGTCCTTGCCGTTGTAGAGGAACGCGAAGGCGAGCACCTCGCCGGTACGGGCGGCGACGTAGCCGCTCAGCGCCACGACGTCATTGGTCGTTCCGGTCTTCGCGTGCAGGTTTCCCTGCGCGGGTGTCCCGCGCATGCGCAGCCGCAGCGTCTCCTCCCGGCCGGCGATGGGCAGCGACTCGTGGAACTGGCGTGCCCATGGCGCACGATGCGCGTACGACAACAGCTGCACCAGCGAGCGCGCCGTGACCCGGTCGTGCGTGGAGAGCCCGCTGCCATCGGCAGCGTAGACGTCCTGCGGCATTGCGCCGACGCGCAGCTGCAGGAAGTCACGCAGCATCGCGTTCCCCATCGAGGCGGATCCCACACCCATCGGACTGGCCACGCGGGCGGCATTCCTGAAGATCAGCTCCGCGTAGTGATTGATGCTCTCGCGATTCATGATGCCGGCCAGTTCAGCGAGCGGCGGCGACGGCAGTGTCGCGACCTTCGCCGCGCCTGGTGGCGTGGCGCCGACGCGCGCCCGCCCATCCACCACGACGCCGGCGTCACGCAACGCGCGCACGAACGCACCGGTCGTGAACAGCGCCGGTTCCGGCACCACCAGGCCGAAGACGCGTGCTTCGGACGACGAGCCGATCCACCCCTTCACCCGGATCACACCGTCCTCCCCCCCGGACACCGTCACCTGAGCACCGCGACTCTTCGCCCGTGTGCGGGATGCATTGGTGACCGTGAACGCCGTCGTCGCCGGTTCGAGCCTGATGCCAGCCGCCTGGCCGGCACGTCCCGGCGTGACGACGACATGGATGAGGTTTTCGTTCAATGAAAGAGCTGAGACCCGTGCCGCGTAGGACGCGTGCAGATAACGCTGCAGCCAACCGTCGGGAACGGGCTTCGCCTCGAAGGCCCGGTCGTCGCCGATCACATCACCCATGATCCGTCGAATGCCAGCGTCCGCCACCTGCCTGGCGAGTGCGCGCATCGGCCCGTTGCCATCGCCGTCGAACCAGCGCCGCGAAAGTGCTGGATCGCCGCCACCGCGAATGATGAGGTTGCCGCTCAGAACCCCGTCGGTGACCGCGCCGGATCGAAAGACATCCGTGGTGAAGCGATGGTCAGGTCCCAGCTGCTCGAAAGCCAGCGCGGTTGTGTAGAGCTTGAGGGTTGAGGCGGGATTCAGGCTGGCGCCGGCGTTCCGCGAGAACAGGGTATCGCCGGTGGTGAGTGACACAACCATTGCCCCCCACGTGCCATTCCTCACCTTGGACGTGAGCAGGCTGGCCAACCTGCCCGCGAGCGGAGCGTCGGGCGCGCTCGAGGCCTCCGATTCGACGGCCGCCATCGCGTCCGGCCGCGAGTTGTTCCCGCTCTGCGCCGTGCCTGAAGAGGCACTCGCGAGCGCAAACAGCGCCGTCAGCAGCAGGGTCCGCGGAGGAGCCATAGAGTTTCGACGCAGCCTCATCAAGACATTGTGACCAGGTGTCCCGGTTTTCGGTACCCGGGAGGCCGGCTCTCGGAAGGCGGGGTCAAGTGGACCGGAGCTGATCTCTTCCCGCATGACGACAGTCACTCGGCAGGGGCAACCGGGTTTCCAGCATACGCCGTGCCGCGATACGCCGGGGCTGCTTGTCCCGGCAGGGAGAGGAAAAGATCCCCATTGGTGCCGGTTGAATCCCGAACTGGCAGGGGCCACCGTTCGGAAAGGGTCACCAATTCGGCAACCATGGAGGGCCAATGGATCGCCACGGTACCATTCGCGAAGGCGTGATCGCGGGCGCTCTGGGCGCCACCGGCGTCGCCGTGTGGTTCCTGATCGTCGACACGATTGCCGGGCAGCCTTTCCTCACGCCCCGGGTGCTCGGAGAAGCTGTGAAGAGCATCGTCGCGCCGGACAGCTTCGCCTCCCCGGCCGTGATCGTCGTCCTGTACACGGTCTTCCACTACATGACGTTCATCCTGGCCGGTGTGGCCATCATCGCGCTCGTGCACGGATCGGCGCGTCACATCGGACTGCTGGCGGGGATGGTGATGCTGTTCGTCGCGCTGGAGGTGCTGTTCTATGGTTTCGTACTGATGTTGCAGCAGGCGACCCGGCTCGAGGGCATCGCCTGGTACCAGGTCGGTGCGGCCAACCTGGTCGCTGCCGCATTGATGGGACGCTACCTCTGGGTGACGCACCCGGGGCTGACGCACCGGCTGAACGAGTCGCTGAGCGGGCGACCATAGAACAGCGAGGAAGCAGGAAGCCGGAAGCATGATGGAAATGAGGGCCCGCGGCGGACACCGCGGGCCCTCAGGATTTCAACCGTTTCGATCCTTCCCTGTTTCCTGCTTCCTGTCAGTTCATCATCCCACGCGACCTTCCGCGCTGAACTTGGCCAGCAGGAAGAGGAGGCTGATCAGCGTCGCCATTGCGATCACCAGGGGCCCGGTGAACAGGGCCCGGAACAGGCGGTGGTCGTACTTCAGGTGCATGTAGAACATCACGACGATGACGAACTTCGCGCCGGACATGATGAGCAGCAGCGGCACGAAGTACGGCGACGCCACGAGCGTGGGGATGTAGTACGCCCACACTTCGAGCGCCGTGATGACGGTGAGGATGAGCGCGACCCACCGGTACTGCTTCCAGGTGGGATGCTCGTGAACGTGATCGGGGGTGCCGTGTCCGGCGTCGTGCGCCATGTGAGCTCCGCTACTGAATCAGGTAGACGAGCGTAAAGATCGCGATCCAGACGACGTCGACGAAGTGCCAGTACAGCGCCGCGATGTCGACCCAGACCGCGTCCTTCGGCTGCAGGCCGCGCTTCATGTCGATGGCCAGCAGCGTTCCAAGCCAGATGACGCCGGCGGTCACGTGCGCGCCGTGGAAACCGGTCAGCGTGAAGAACGAGGAGCCGAAGAGGTTGCGACGGATCGTGAGGCCTTCGTGCACGAACGACGTGAACTCGTAGGCCTGGAAGCCGAGGAAGGTCGCGCCCATGAGGCACGTCATGAACAGCCAGAGCTTCGAGCTGTTCTCGACCTTCCACCAGAAGCCGGGGTTGGCCGGCCGCGGCTTGTTGCGATTTTCGACCGCCGCCAGTGCCATCACCATCGCGAACGACGACATCAGCAGGACGAACGTCGAGACCGACGTGATCGGGATGTTGAGGATCGCCTTCATCGTCTCGCCCGTCTGGGGATTCGTCCACGCCTCGTGAGGCAGCGGGCCGACGATGTTCTTCCCCTTGTAGATCAGGTAGGTGGAGATGAGCGAGGCGAACAGCATGCACTCCGACCCGATGAACATCCAGATCGCGACCTTGCGGTTGTCCAACCCGGTGGTCGTGTAGTGGTGACTGGGCGCGTGAGTATCGGTTGCGGCGTGAGCCATTTTGGGGAATCGGGAATCGGGAATCGGGAATCGGGAATCGGGAATCGGGTCGTTAGGATTGGATGGGGAATCCATTCCCGATTCCCCATTCCCTATTCCCGCTAGTGTGCGTCTTCCATCGGGGTGGTGAGCCAGGCATACAGGAATCCGACGAACATCGTGCCGCCGATCGCCATCATCAGGTACGCGATGGCGTCCTTGCCGGCGTACATCACCGGCAGTGACGAGAACAGCACGAGGATGCCGGCGGCGACCCACAGTGGCTTGATCGTCGGGTTGGGCATCGGGATGCCGAGCTCCCTGGCTGTTTTCCGCTCCGACTCGATGTGCATGGGCGCGACGTCGGGTTCGTGCTGTCCCCCCGCCGTCACATGCTCACCGGTGCGTTGCCGGGCCTCGTCCCAGCCTTCCGTCGAATGCGGAACCCCTTCCATGCGCTCGGGGTGCGTCATGTCCCACATCGGGTAACGCGACGTGACCATCGGGATCTGCGCGAAGTTGTACTCGGGCGGCGGCGAGGGAATCGACCACTCCAGCGTGGCGGCATCCCACGGATTGTCGCCGGCGATCTCGCCGTGCTTCTTCGACCTGAAGAAGTTCCAGGCGAAGATCAGGAACGCCGGCGCCATCAGGAAGGCGCCGATGCTCGAGATCATGTTGAACGTGTCCCAGCCCTGGCCCGCGTCGTACGTGTAGATGCGGCGCGGCATGCCCAGCATGCCGGCGTAGTGCATCGGGAAGAACGTCAGGTTGAACGCGATGAAGTTGAGCCAGAAGTGCCAGTTGCCCAGCTTCTCGTCCATCTTCCGGCCGTACCACTTGGGGAAGTAGTGGTAGATGCCGGCGAAGATGCCCATGATCGAGCCGCCGAACAGCACGTAGTGGAAGTGCGCGACGATGAAGTAGGTGTCCGTCTGCTGCAGGTCGGCCGGGGGCGAGGAGTGCATGACGCCCGAGATGCCGCCGATGGTGAAGAGCGCGACCAGGGCGATCG
>DAIUET010000005.1:0-27512 GCA_036845045.1 Gemmatimonadaceae bacterium
GGCGAAACTGGCGCAGCGTGGAACGGTCTTCGAGACCGCCATCGCGCCGGCGCCGTGGACGCTGCCGACTCACGTGTCCTTCTTCAACGGCCTGTGGCCTCACGAGCATGGCGCGGATTGGCGGACTCCGATGGATGGCAGCTCGACCGTGCTGGCGGAGGCACTCGGCGCCCGGGGATACCACACCGGCGCCTTCGTAGGGAACCTGGCGTACGCCACGAAGGAGTTCGGCCTGGACCGGGGATTCCACGTGTTTCGTGAGCACGATCGGTCGCTGTTCGCGGTGCTGCGATCGGCGACGGTCCCCGAGATGTTCCTGACATCGACCAGGGTGCGCCGGATAACGGGATTCCACGACGTCGCCGGCCGCAAGCGCGCCCCCACCATCAGCCGCGAATTCCTCGACTGGCAGGCGGACCTGCCCGCCGGCCCCTGGTTCGCGTTCCTCAATTATTTCGACGCTCACGAGCCGTACCAACCGGCGCGGCCCTTTGCCGGGCGGTACTCCTCGGGCCTGCCGTCCCGTCGCTTCGATCTGGTAAGGTTCTGGAATCTCGAGGGCGCCATCGTCGACTGGAGTCAGCTCACTTCCGGCGAAGTGGGGGCCGAGCAGGCAGCCTACGAGGAGACGATCGGTGAGCTCGATCACCACCTTGACCTCCTGTTCGCGGAGCTGCAACAGCGCAATCAGCTCGCCAACACGCTGGTCATCGTCACCTCGGATCACGGGGAGCTCTTCGGCGAGCATGGGCGGTACACGCACGGCAACAGCCTGTACTGGCGCGCCATCCATGTGCCCCTGATCATCACGATGCCCGGCACGGTCAGCGGTGGCACGCGACTGCGCGACCCGGTTTCGCTCAGAGACCTTCCGGCCACCATCATGGCGGTGGTGGCGCCTGACGAGCCGGCGGTGTTTCCCGGTCACTCCCTGCTTCCCTCGCCGGCGCAGATGGCGTCGCCGAACTGGGTCCTGGCAGAGGTGTCGAGCGACCCGTGGATGGGGCCTAACGCCCCGGCGAGGCAGGGCGGGCAGCGCTCGATCATCGGCGCATCCTGGCAGTACATCCGCTCGGGCAACGGGCGCGAAGAGCTGTACCTCCGGAGCGATCAGGCAGCGACGCAGGTCAATGTTGCGTCACTCGAGCGGTATCGGGCGGTCCTGGATACCGCTCGTTCCGCGCTGTCGCTGTTTCCGCAGGTCGCGGAGAGGAACCGGTAACGCGGCTACGGTTGCCGGATGACGCTCGCGGCGCGATTGACGTCGGCAGCCGCGGAGCCGGTGCGTGGCATCATTGCCGGTGGCACGTCCGCCGAGTGCCGCAGGTCATAGAAAGTCGTGTCGGCGCCGAAAATGACCTGCACCGAGTCGTTGATGACGGAATAGAGCGGGCCGCTCGACGCGGGGTAGTGCGCCGGCTGGCGAATGGCCTGCTCCACCCAGGAAACGACGTCCTCTGACGTCGCCCCGTGTTCCCAGAACGAACGCAGCGATGATCCACGGAGGTCGGCGGTGGGGAGACCGGCCAGATCCAGCAGCGTCGCGCCGATGTGTTGCGTGCCAACCACCGCCGGTATGCGGCGACCCCGGGGTCCGTCTTCCGGGTCCACGATGATGAGTGGCACTCGCAGCGCCGGCAGGTACACGGAATTTCCATGGAGGAGGACGCCCTGCTCCCCCCACTCCTCGCCATGATCGCTGGAGATGACGATGATCGTCTCCTGCAGGTCGCCGCGACGCTGCAACTCATCCACCAGGGAACCGATCGCGCGATCGAGGCCGAAGAGAGCGGCGTCATGAAGCGCCCGCGCCGACGCGACGGCGGCCGTATCACTGGCTTCGACGTCGGTGATGTCGTATACCGCGGGCTGCCCTTCCGTCAGGAATCGCCGTTCGTCACCTGGCTCCGGGACGTACGGGTCATGGGCATCGTAGTAATTCAGGAAGGCGAACCAGGGTCGGCCCTCCACCTCCGCATGCCAGTCAAGGAACTCCTCGCTGACGGTGTCCGCTGTTCGACGCGTGACCTCCAACGGCCGTTCCCGCCAGCGGCTGATCCTGTCCAGGAGCAGGCGCCCGATCGAGCTCGAGACGATGGACGTGGACCAGGATAGCGTGAAGTCGGCATAGCGGTGAAAACCCCTGCCCAATCCGCTCGCCCGGCCGGTGTACTCGGTATTCCCCACGAAGCCGCCGGTGACGTACCCGGCTTCTGCGAACTCCTCGGCGACTACTCGTTTGTCCGCCTCGAAGGGTACCAGGTAACGCGTTTGCAACCGGTCGGCTCGATACCCGCTGAACATGCTGGCATGCGACGGAAGCGTCCACGGCGCGGGCGCAATGGCGCGGTCGAAGACGACACCGTGACGCGCGATCGAGTCGAGCGTGGGGGTAGTGCGCCGGCGGTAGCCGTGCAGGCTCATTTCCCGCGCGCTCACCGTATCCAGAATCAACAGCAGCACGTTGGGCCGATCTCCGGGGACGGCCCTGAGGCCGGCCAGAGCGCGCCGATACTGGATGGTCTGCACGGCAGGGAGAACTACCGCCCAGCCGATTGTGGCGATGAGAAGTGCCGCACTCAGTTGGCCGATGCGGGCGTCCCGTCGCTTCTCCGCCGTAACGCGGGCGGCCTGCACGCCGACGCCCGCGGCGAGGACGAGCAATGCGATGAGGCCGACGCGGGGCGGGAGCACCAGGAGCGATTGTGCCGCTGCGCAGGTATAGGCAGTCGCGCGCAGCGCAGGAACCGTGGCCTGACGGCTCCTGACTCCGCGCGCCACAATGGCGACGACGCTCGTCAGGACCAGCAGCAGGACAAAGTTGAAGGCCGGCGCCATCCACACCTGATGCGGATTGATCGCGTGCACGCGCTGTCCGAGCGAGTCCCGAAGGACTGTCAGCAGCAGCTCCCCGGCGCTGCCCAGCAGCGCTCCCCGGGCGGAAAAACGCGCAATGTCCTTCCAGAGCGGCGACTCGTCAGGCACCTGGATGCGAATCGTAGGTTCGGGCTCCTGCACGTCCACGAGCCGTCAGTTGATGGCGTCAATCCCGGGCCGGCGCGCGTGTGCGCACCGGCGGAGACTCCCGGCACGGGTGCGCCGCGAGCGATCCGGTATTCTGCGCGCCCGCGAAACACGCGGATGGTTCGTGCCCGCCACCGCTAACGACGCGTCATAAGGTATCATGGTGACAACGGTGGTCCACTGTCCGCTGAAGAAGCGATGCCGCTGTCGCGCCGTCACACCACAGGGGGTGGCATGAGTCGCTGGTCGGGAGAGTGGTCGAAGCCTGTGGAATGGGGCATGACCGCACTTCTTTTCATCGTGTCCGTGTTGCTCGGCACCCTCGGCAACGCCATCGCGCGTCCCGACGTGGCGCCGGAACGGACCGTCGTGCTGACCGGCACAGCGTTCCTGGTGGCCGGCGTCGCGCTCATGATCCTGTGGCTGGTCGCGCGTGGCCGGCCGCTGCGGTCCGACATCGTGTCCTTCGGGGTGTTCGTCACCGCCCTGGTGCTGCTCGTCGCGACGTTCTTCGCCGCCGAGCTCCGGTCGATCCTGTTTCGCGCTGACATCCTCATCTGGTCCGAAAGCCCGTTTGTCACCGATATCATCAAGTTCCGATCGGGCGGGACGCTGTACGAGGCTCCACCGAACCTGTCGTCGTTCAACTACACGCCCGGCGCCTCGTTTCTCACCTGGCTCATGGCAGCGTCTGTCGGCGCGGGCGACTCGATTGCGGCGTATCGGGTGGTCCAGGTGCTGTACGTGGTCGCCGCGGCGCTGCTTGGCGTCCGCGCGATCGGACTGCTGCGGTCGCTGCACGACGGACAACGCCAGACGCTTCCATGGACACTGGCCTGGTTTCCCCTGCTGTTCCTGGCCGGCACCAACACCCTGACCAACCCGTTCAACCACCTGCTGCATAACGACGCCCTCGGACTCCTCGTCTGCGCCGCCGGCTTTCTGCTGATCGTGGAGTACGCGACCAGGCCGCGACCGGCGCTGCTTGTCGCGATGGTGCTCCTCCCCGGCGCGGGATTCCTGGTGAAGCAGTCCCTGGGTATCTGGTGCGTGATCTTCGGCGCCTGGCTCCTGATCTCCGAAAAGCCCATGCGCCTGTGGCGAGCCGTCGCGGTGGGGGGAGGCGGGCTCGTCGTCGTCCTGATGCTTTATGGCGGCGGACTATGGCTATGGGGAGAGGACTTCCGTTACTGGGTAATCGAAGGCCTCGGGAAACACGCTGTCTCCCCTTTGCGGAGCATCGAGCACGCACTCCAGGGCTGGACATTCTGGGCGGTCGGTCTGGCAGGCGGCATGGTGCTGGTGCGGGGACCGCGCGCACCGGTCCTGCTCACGACCTGGCTGGTCTGGGCATTCCTTTTCGCCGTGGAGACGTACACGAGCGGGATCGCCTGGATGCTGAACCACATGGGACCGGGGTCCTTCCTCGCCGTGCTCTGGGGCGCGGCCGCGCTTCCCTCGTTATGGCATCTGACGCGTCCTGACACGGAGGGCGCTGCCTGGCAGTGGCTGCGAGCCGGCCTGGTGACGGCGTTGTGCCTCTTCAGCCTCAGCGGCCTTCGGTCCGTTCGTATCCCGATGCCAGGCCTGTCCTTCGACGCTGATCGCTACGTCTCGGCGATTGAACGCGAGTTCGAAGGGTTGCCGCCGGCGGCCGTGCTGCTGGACCACGGCTCGTGGCTCTACATGGCGGGCGGCGTGGTGCAGCTCGACCGCGGAGCACCGGCGGGAGAAGCCGGCTGGACTCAGACCGCCAATTTCGACGACCTGTTCGGACGGCTCCGGTCACACCATTACCAGCGCATCCTCGTCCGCGACCTGCACTCGCCGAACTTCATGTACGACTACGGGCTCTGGGAGAGACCAAGCGGCGTACGGGATTCGCTCCTGTACTACTATCGCGAAGTGCGCCAGATCCCGGCCGTGCAGGGTGCCAACGGTCCCTGGCTGCAGCTCGTCAGCGTCCTGGAACCCCGTCTCGCCGGAGATTCCGCGTCGGGGCCGCGCTAGCTCCCGCTCAGCTGGCTCTCGAGGCGGTGCTCGGCGCGAGCAAAGGCATCATCGTCAGGCGTCCGCTGCCGACCCGCCGCGGGCTTCACGCCCTTCGCGCCCTCGAAAAGGATCCGGAGCAGAAACCGCGTTCCGTGGCGGACCACCCGGGACTTTGCCTCTCCACCGGCCCGCGCCCGCTCATGGCTCAGGACCTCGATGATGCGGTACCCACTGCGCAGCGTGTTCGCAATGATCTCGATCTCGATCTCGAAATTCGCCGCGTTGAACGGGAATTCCTGGTAGATCGAACGGCGGAAGACCTTGAATCCATTCAACGCGTCCGACAGGTACCGGCCGGTGCACAGGCCGAGTGTGGCGCTGAGGAAGACGTTGCCCAGCGCCCTGATGTGCGTGTACTCCTCGCTGCCGCCGATGACACGCGACCCGATCACCAGCCCTACGCTGCTGTCCTTCATGGCCTCCAGGAATCGCGGCAGCTCCTCGGCGCGGTGCGAGTAATCCGCATCCATCATCGCCAGCAGGTCCCCGCTGGCCACGTCGAAGCCCATGCGCAAGGCAACGCCCTTGCCGTGGCGACGGCTGGTGTTGCGGATCACGCGCGCCCCCAGCGATTCCGCGATCGTCGCGGTGGCATCGGTTGAACCGTCGTCCACCACGATGACTTCCACCGAATGCCCGCGCAGGCCGGCGATCGTGGCGTTGAGATCGTCGAGGACACGGGCCATGTTCGCGGCCTCGTTCCTGGCGGGAATTACGACACTCAGGCTCGTCATTGGATTTCGGGATGAAGGCGTCAGGCGGCCGCTGCGAAGCTGTCGAGCTGCGCGCGGTTGTCCCGGAGCCACTGAATCATCTGCTCGACACCCGCGCGCGGAGAGGTGCGCGGTGCCCAGCCGAAGTCTTCAGCCGCCCGCCGCACATCGCTGACGTAAACCAGTTGGTCACCCGGCCTCCAGTCGCCAGTAGCCGGGGTGAGCGGGAGCTGGAATTCATTTCGCAGCAACGCGAGGAGTTCCAGCAGGGACAGCGTGTTGGAAGGGCCACCGCCGATGTTGTAGGCGCGACCGCGCGTGCGGTCGATATGCCGTACCGCCAGTTCATACGCGTCGTTGAGGTCGTCCACGTACAGGATGTCCCTCACCTGGCGTCCGTCGCCGAAAATCGTCACCGGCAGGTGCCGCAACGCGCAGATGGCGAACCACGCCAGCCATCCCTGGTCCTCGATCCCGAACTGGTGCCGGCCGTAGATGCACGACTGCCGGAAGACCACGGTCGGCACGCCATAAATACGCTCGAAGTCCAGCATGTACTGGTCGCCGGCGCCCTTGGAGCAACCGTACGGCGAGTAGAATTCCAGCGGGCGGTTCTCGTCAATGCCCTGCGGCAGGTCGCGGTATGCATAACGATCGCCCTGCTGTTCCACGGCGACGTCGGCCATCTTGCCGTAGACCTTGTTGGTGGACGCATACACGACGATCGGCGGCTGCGAGCGACGCCTGGCCGCGTCCAGGACATTGAATGTCCCGAGGGCGTTGACCTCGAAATCGTGCCGCGGATCGCTCACCGACAGGGTGACCGCGACCTGAGCCGCGAGGTGAAACACCACGTCCGCCTGCTGCACTGCCTTCTGCAGGACGTCCCGATCCGTGCGGATATCGGCGCGCACAATCTCGAGGGGCGCACCGGGAAACTGCGCCTGCAGCCACGCCGCGTTCAGATCACTGCCACGGCGCGAAAAGTTGTCCAGAATGGTGACGGTCTTTCCCTCAGACAGTTGCCGTTCGGCGAGGTTGATGCCGATGAATCCTGCGCCGCCGACGATGAGAACTCGCTCACTCATTTCACTGGATCCTGTGCCGCTTGAAGGGGACCGTAAAGTATGTGGGAATCGCGCCTCCCGTAGAGCACGTGACACGCCACCAAAGCTGCCGGATTACTCGCCTTCCAAGTTCAAGGTTCGCAAAGACTTGGGCCCAGTCCGCGTACCGTTGCCAACGGATCTTGCCCGCCGCTGTGGCTCACGCCTGTTTCGATGAGGCTGCACGTGAGGCGATCGCGCAACGCCCGCACGGAGTGTCAGGGCTTCGAACCGGAGTCCGTCAGTTCAGCCGACGACACCGGACCGCGGCGGACCCGGTACCCGTTTCCGGTGACCGAGGGGCCGTCCACGAGCCAGACCGGGCGATCAGGGTACGCCAGTAAGAGCGCCTGCCGCGTGGCCGGGTCCCGGTCCCAGGCAAACACGGGTGCCGGGCTTTTTCCCAGCGCGATGTCGTTGGCATTGGCGGCCGCTCCCCAATCCTGGTGACGCTCGCCGGTGATGAGAATGAGACCATCCCGGTACGTCGGCTGGCCTGCCATGCGCATCGGATCCGCGCGTATGCCGCGATACTGGTAGTACTTGTCCAGGGCTCGCCAGGGAACGAACAGCGTGAGGGCAACCACACAAAGGAATACCGCGGCGGCTGCTGTTCGCGCCCCGGGGATGGTGGAGCCTTCGTGCTCCAGCATGACCAGACCGCGGACGGCGAGCACGGTGCAGGGCACGATAATGAGGAACCAGTATCGCGCGCCGAAATCGGGACCGCCGCTGAACCAGTACGCGGCGTGGAGCGCAACGATTGTTGCAGCGGCAATGAGCATCAGGCGTTCGACAGGTCTCTTCCGGCTCAAGGCGCCGAGGACCACGATACCAACCGCACCGGTCGCCCAACCGAACAGCTCGATGTTCACCATGAAGCCATTCAGCACGGCATTCACGATGACGTCGACCGGTCCATGGCCGGGAAACGGGTCAAGCCCCGTCCAACCGACGCCCTTTTCGGGCCCGAAGCCAATGCCGTATCGGCCCGGTCCGTATTCGCGGTCAAAGAGGCGCTCGGCCGGAAAAATCCAGGGAGACCCGGTGATGACGCGATTGTAGACGAGCCCGAGTCCGCCGGTAATCGCCATCCCAATCGTGCCGCCGATGAGCGCCACGCCTCGCCGATGCCGTATCGCCGCCACCAGCAGCGGAATGCCGGCCAGCATGCCGAGGGCAACGCCCTCGAGCGGCCGCGACATGCCGAGAATGCCTAACGATAGCCCGGCGGTCAGCGCCGGCAGCCAGCCTCCGGTGCGCACTGCCCGCACGGTGCCGAGCGCCACCACCAGGGCCAGCGCCAGCGACAATGCGTGGCTCATGAAACTCATGGACAGGAACAGGTGCCACGGCGACACGGCCAGCAGGAACACCGTCATCCGCGCCGTACCGCGATCGGAGAGTTCCTGAACCAGAAGGTAGGTCAGCAGTATGCATGCGCCGCCCAGAACGGGATTGACGGCAAAGGGAATCCCGAGCCTTACCCCGGCAGCGAGAACCAGCGGCCAGCCCGGCGGGAACACGCCGAACCAGCGGTCTCCCGATACCTCCATCAGGAAGGTGTCGAATGCAGCCGGCACTGGCGGGGGCGGCAGCCAGAGGTCCCCGGCAGCCAGATAGCGTGCCTGGATCAGGTAGACGATTTCGTCCGGCACATGAGGTATGGCCTGGTAACTCGTCAGGCAGAGCACGAGGGCCACGACGGCAACGAACGTGGCAAGTGTCCATGAATACCGGTCCAGTCGCGGCGAACCCGTTGCTGGCTGCAATGACCTGGTGAGCCACCCGTCGAGCCGGCGGACATGCGCCGTCGGCAGCGTCATTCCCGCCAGGCCGACACACACGGCCAGTGCCAGCTGCAGCAGCGCGGCGAACAGGAGCTCCCGGCCGTAGACCCCCGCCGACGCTGACGGCGCCGCCGCCAGCAGCGACGCGGCTGCCAGGGCAACGAAGGCAGCGGCGCGCCACGGCCTCGCGTGGAACGCACGGCCAATCGCGGCTCGATGCCTCATGGCACCCGCGGCCGCCGCAGCCAGCACGACGAACGTGACCATGAGCGCGGCCGGTCGCTCGCGAACGGCCTCGGAGAGTTCGGGAAAGTGTTGGTATCCCACCAATGGCCCGGCGTTCACGAGTACCAGCGCTGCCGCCTGTCCCATCACGACCAGTGCCGCCCAGCCAGCGGCATGGAGGGCGCCGGTGCGCCAACCGATCATGAGCAACGACGCCGCGAGCACGAACGCCGGTCCGAACAGCCACGATGAGGTCATCGACTCGACGGGCGCCACCGCCAGACCAGTATGAGGCAAAGCGTGAGGGCGAGGGCAATCACCCAGAACGCCATTGCGGGGATCTGCAGCGCATAGCCGCTTTGCATCTTCCGCAGGACCGTGAGCACGGGCAGCGTCGGTCCCTCGGTCATTACCAGCCGCAACGCGGTGGGTACGTCCTCCCGGGTCATGGACACAGCCAGCGAGATAGCAAGTGACATCGCCACCACACTCCCGCTCACGACGCGTGGCAGCGACAACAGGACGGGTACAGCGGCCAGGAAGAGCAGGGGGACGATCGGTACCATGTACCGGACCCCGGTGTTGAACTGCAGGTTCGCGAACTGGTTGGCGCTGTTGAAGACCAGGAGTCCGAGGAACGCGAACAGGATCCATCCGCTCTCGGTCCTCGATGGCCTCCCGTCGTCGGGCGTGCGCCTGACGAGGGGCTTTGCGAAGGCCAGCAACAGCAGCGGGCAGAACACGAACAGGCCGAAGCGGGGATCGAACAGGTTGGCCCACAGCAGCCCCGGGGTCGGCGGCGTGAAGCCGAACCAGCCACGAACGCTGTATTCGGTCGCCGGCATGTATCGCTGCGCCGGCCACAGCGGGTGCCCGAAGGCGAGCCACTGGTAACCGAAGAGGAGCATCAGCGTCGCCGCGGCGCCCGCGTTATAGGTCATTCCGTCGCGCAGGGCTCCCGCCCACCCGGCTCGCTGCCAGCCCTCGTGGAGGATCCAGAGCCCGAACATCACCGCGAGGGGAATGGCACTGTAATCGTTGACGATGGCAAGTCCGAGGAGGGCGCCGATACCGACCAGTGATCGCGTGCTGGGGACCACGTCCCGCGAACGCGGGTTCAGGCCCACCCGGAGTACCCACGCAGCCAGGACCAGGTGCGCCACGATGGCGTTCTGGTTGAGGAAGGCAGTGCGGAAGAACATGGGCGTGGCGAACGCGAAGACCAGCGCCAGCGCCAGCGCGCGTCGCGGGCCGCCGACCCGCTCGCGCAGGAACAGGAACATGAGCACCGCCGACAGCGCGCCTAACGGCGCCATCACGGTCAGGGCCGTGCCCAGCGCGGCCAGGCCGAGCACCACGTCCAGTCCGCGGGCACGGGCCTCGTTCATGAAGTGCGTCCGATTGGGCCGCGGGTCGTCGTAGGTGGCCGGCGGTTTCGGCTCGGCAATGCCCGGTCGAAGCGTTGTGGCGAGCGCGATGACCGGCCGAACCAGCACGGCGTAGGGCACTGCGGCGACAATCGACGCCCCCGGGTTGCTGTTGATGTACCACCCGCGGCCCGGCAGTTCGAACAGGTCGGGGTGCAGCCCGCGGTATGGATCCACCCGGACGCTGGCCCGCGAGCCTATCGCAATGGCGAGGTAGGTCTCCCGCACGACGTTGGTGGTCGCGAACACGGCCGATACGAGCCACACCGTGATGGCCAGTCGCCAACCGATCGCCCGCGCCGGCGCGCCGGCCAACCGCATCAGGCGCGCCCCGCGACCGAGCCGGCCGATGCGCCCGGCACCTCGACGTCCGACCGGCGCGTGGCGACGGCGATCAGGCCGCCCACGAGGCCACCGCTGATGATCACTGCCTCGAACACCAGTCCCGTGGCGACGGCCTGTACCGCCGCGACCCCGAATGGGGCAAACAGGATCGCCTGTGCGGCCTCACGCACGCCGATGCCGCCCTGCGTGACCGGCGCCAGGCCCGCGATCTTCGCCAGCGGCCAGACGAAGAACCACACGTGGAGCGGGATGTCGATGCCGACCAGCCGTCCCAGCTCCCAGTTGAGCAGGATGAGCACCGTCTGGAGCGCGAGTCCGAGCGTAAAGGCCGTCGCCAGGGCCCCGGGGCGCGCCGCCGTCGCCCGCATCGCGTGCCGCACCCGCACCAGTAACCGCCGGACCCGGTACGGCACCCGTCGCGCCGGGAAGAAGCGGAGCAGGAGCAGCGCGCCTAACGCGCCGGCGCCGAGGAGGCCCAGAAACACCAGGAAGATGCGGCGGCTCGTCTCGTCCAGGGCGCGCGGCGCCAGCAGCGCCCCCACACCCGCCAGGACGCCGAGCCCGATGACGTCCTGCACGCGATCCACCAGGCTGCCGAGCAGGACGGCGCTCTTCGACCGGGCGTGGCTCATCGCCACCCCCGCACGCACCACGTCGCCCCCGACGAGGGAGGGGAGGAAGAGGTTGCCGAACAGCCCCCAGTAATACGCGTGCACCGCCCGGCGGCCGCGCAGGCCGGCACCCGCCGTGTTCACGATCATCCGCCACTTGATCACCCCGATCAGGTGCGCGCCGAGGTAGACCGCCAGGGCCAGGGGCCACGAGGCCAGCGGCACCGAGCGGATTGCCGACCAGAGCTGGTCAAACGGCAGCCACCAGGCGAGCAGCGCGAGGACCGCGACGGTGGCCGCGATCCGCAGGACCCAGCGCAGCGGAAAGCGCGAGCCCGGCCCCGTCTCGTCAGGCACCGTGCTCAGTCCTCGACGACGTGCGTCGCGAAGACGCGACGGAACCCTTCCCAGCGCGTCTCGCTGAAGACGCCGTCGGTGAGGCACTCGACCGCACAGTAGGCCATGAACAGCGCATGGTGCGTGTTGTCATGCGCGAACAGTCCCTGCCGGCCGAAGGTCAGGAGGCGCGGCTGCCGGGCCGCCCACTCATCCAGCTGGTTGAAGTGCCGCTCGTAGCCGGAGAGGTAGATCGGGTAGGCGTGACGCAGCCGCTTCACGTGCACGGCAAGCGGCGGGCGCGCCAGCGGCAGGCCGGCGGCGCGGATGTCGCGCTCCACCAGCGCCCCGAGCTCGGCGTCGCTCATCGTCCACGTTGCATCGCCGGGCGCGCAGGGCAGCTCGGCGCACAGCACCGTACTGCCCGCCGGCTCGCCACGGTCCGAATAGTTCTTGGGCTCCGTCAGGCGCGTGATCGCGATGGAGGTTTCCGGGAAGTAATGGGCGTCAGTGGGCGTGAAGCGATCCACGTCGAGCTGCAGGTAGACGAGTAGCATCGCCCGGTAATCGATGCCGGGCGTGGGTCCGGTCAACTCCGGGGGCGGCGCGGGGGTCGTCAGGCGCGCCAGCATGGTGATGGGAATCGTCGACCAGACGTAGTCGGCCTCCAGCACCCGCGGGATGCCCTGTTGTGAAACGTGAACCTGCCAGCGGCCTTCGGGCGACGAAGGGGCCTGCAGCCGCTCCACGTTGGTGTTGAGCAGCATGGCGGCGCCCAGCCGGGTCGCGGCGTCCGCGTAGGCGGTGGTGATCTGGCCGAAGCCGCGCCGCGGGTAATAGAACATCCCGGCGCCCACGGGTTTCAGGATGCGCTTGATCAGCTTCATGAAGGAGTTGGCGCTCACCCGGCGCTGCGCCTGGATCCCCGACAGTGCCTCGGGCTCATGTCCCCAGATCTTGCGCGCGTACGGGTAATAGAAGCTGTGGCAGATCGTCGGGCCGAGGCTCCGCATCAGGACGTCCGCGAAGGAGTCGCCTGACGAGTTCTTCCGCGCGCCGAGCCGGCCCGCCACCATGTCGACCAGCACACCGGACGCGAACCGCTTGTCGAGACTCGTCAGCAGGTCCACCGGCTTGAACGGGAATCGCACGAGACGGCCGCGCAGCAGGATCCGCCCCTTCCGTTTCCGTTCGAGCAGGTCGCCCTCGAGCAGTGCCCGGATGTCGGCCAGGATCGCCGGCTCCGTGGTGTAGTGCAGGCGGTGGCTGCCGAAGTCGAGGAACTGACCGGCCCATTCGAAGCTTCCGGCGTTCCCGCCGAAGTGACCCTGTCGCTCGACCAGCGTGACATCGGCGCGATCGAGGCGGCGGAGCTGGTACGCCGCGCCGCAGCCCGCGGGCCCGCCTCCGAGCACGACCACGTGCGGACGCCTGGTCATGCGATTTTCCCGACGAGTTTCTGCGTCATGAGGATTCCGCCCCGCGACCCGGGTGGAGGAAGGGATTCCGCGCTTCGTGGAGTGGTACCGCGCCTTCTACCGCGTCCAGCGCACGCCGCTGCGTCATTTCCGGCGGGTGGCGATGCGGGCATTCTGGTCGGCCAGGAGCCCCACCGCCCAGACGATCAGTGCGCCGAGGATGCCCAGCACCGCGGTCTCGGACAGGTTGTCCTTCGTGATGTCGTAGGCCAGCTTCACGAGCGCCGCGACCGCCATGGCCGTGCCTAACGGCAGGAAGACCTTGAGCGGGTTGAAGAAGATGATCGTGCGCAGGATCAGCATCGTGAAGTCGTACGCGTGCCGCGGTCGGATCTTCGACTCCCCCAGGCGCGCGTGGTAGTCGATGGGCACGTACGCCAGCGGATGCTGGTTGACCGCGGCGGACAGCGTGATGGTCGTCGTGAAGGAGAATCCGTCGGGCAGCAGGTGCTCGTACCGGGTGATGAGGGACTTCCGCATGAGCCGCAGTCCCGAGTTGATGTCGGGGAGACGGCGCCCGGCCAGGTAGCTCGACAGGCGGTTGAGGAACCACTTGGCCGGGCGGCGCGCCAGCGGTACCTGCACCACCTGGCCGGTGCGCGAGCCCACCACCATGCTGTTCGCCTCCGCCTCCGCCAGCAGCGTGGGGATCGCCTCGACCGGGTAGGTCCCGTCGGCATCGGTGATGAGGATCCATTCGTGCGCGGCCAGCCGCACGCCGAGTTTGAGCGCCGCCCCGTAGCCGCGGTTGTGCTGCCGCCTCACGATCCGGCTCAGACCCGCGGCCTGCGCTGCTTCCGCCGTGCCATCGGTCGAACCGTCGTCCACGACGATGATCTCGTACTCCCAGCCGGACGTCCGCATCACCGCGTCGACGCTCTCGACCTGCCCCGCGACGTGTGCCGCCTCGTTGTACGCCGGGATGACAACCGTGACCGCACGCTCGAGCGGCTGCAGTTCGTCGTCGACAACGAGTTCGATCTCGAGGGCCTGGTCAGTCATGTCCGCTGGCTGGATCGTGGCGCAGGATATGGATCTCCCCGCCGCCGACGCTGGCCGGATAGACCCGGACCACCTGGTAGCGAGGTGCCGAAAGATGCTGAAAGAGATCCGGCGTCAGCACCCGCAGGCGGGCCGGCAGCGTGTAGACGATCCACGTCCGGTTCGCGCTTCGCTCGGTGCTGGCCAGCTGTTCCCGGGTGGATCCCTGTTGCCAGGTCGATGCCCAGCCGCGCAACCGGTAGACCTCCGAGGCGATGTCCAGCGCGACCACCTCGTCGCCAGGCCGGCGCTCCGACTCCACGAAATCATAAGCTGCCCGGAACTGCTGCTTGGGCTGCCAGGCCCGCGGGACGGTCACGAGGCTGAGGATCGCCACAGCCGCGGCGCCCGCCACCGACACGCGTTCCGGCTGCCAGCGAACGAGTGCCCGGACGAGTACGAAGCCGCCACGGAGCGCGGCCAGGACCAGGAACCCCGCGGCAAAGAAGAAGAACCGCGGCCACAGGTTGTGGCGCGCCGCCAGGATCGCGACCAGCGTAACCCAGACCGGCGTGAACATGAGGAGCGTCGTCAGGCGCGACTGGCGCCAGAAGCTCACGATGCCCAGGCTCAGCACGATGAGCGCGACGGCCACCGTCACCAGGCCGCCGGGAATCCCCTCGCCGAGCACGCGCAGTGCCTCGCGCACCATCCAACCGGCGCCGGTCCATTCCACCGTCACGCCTGCCATCGTCGGCGTCGTGATCTGCCGCCAGACCTGCGGCAGCATCGGCGCGTACATCACGATCGTCAGCACGGCACTCAGCGCGATCGCGGCCGCTGGCCACATCACACGACGACGTGCCTCACCGGAACGCCATTGCGTCACGAGGAGCAGGGCGACCGCGTGGCCAACCGCGACGAATGCCGCGGTCAGGTGCGTGTACGTGGCAAGCGCCATCAGGATCGCGTAGATCCAGGTCACCCGGCGCGGCTGCCGTGTGCCTTCGCACAGGCGGAGGAAGGCCCCCGTGCTGAGGACCGTGAGCAGCATCATCGCGGTGTAGCCGCGGGCGTTCTGCGAGAACCAGATGTGGTGATACGACACGGCGAGGATCGCCACTGCCAGCAGCGCTTCGTTTCGCGAAGTCACGCGGCGGGCGAACCACCAGAGCGCCCAGAGACTTGCCACTCCCATCACCACGGCAGGGACGCGGAGCGACCAGTCCGAACCGCCCGCCACGAGGAACGAGAACCGCGCCAGCAGGGAGTAGAACGGCTGGTGATTCTGGCTGTCGTACGTGCTCAGGAGCTGCCGGAACTCGAGCGGCGCATAACGCGTGCGCAGGAAGATCTCGTCTATCCACAGCTCGGTGTCCAGGCGGTAGACCCGCAGCGCGAGCGCGACGGCCAGCAGGCCGGCGACGATCCATATGGATGCCGTGTCCGCCGTGACGCGAACGGGATCCGGCGCGGGCGCCTCGGGGAGGCGGCGCAGCAGGATTGCGGCAAGGGCCAGGACCACGACCGACGCCTTGAGGATCCATACGCCGGCAGCCACGTCGGCGATGGACGCGGCGTACGTGGCATTGAACCACCGCGCCGTCGCGGCGACTGGCAGGAGCAGCCCGCCGGCAATGAGCGCGGCCCACGCCGCGTCGCCCCTGCTCCAGCCGGTCCCCGGGCTGTCCGAGGATGTGGCGCTCCGCGTGACCATCTCCCTATCGTGCGAAATAGATGACGGCGCCGCAGTACACACCCCACAGCACGACCGCGGCCATCAGGGCCCGATCCGTCAGCAGCGTTTCGGTGGGGTTCCCCCCTTCGTTGCGATGCACGAGGTAGAGATAGCGCAGCACGCCGTACAGCACGAAGGCGGTGCTGTACGACAGCGCTTGAGTGCCCACCGCGCGCGCGGTGTCGGATTCGAGGGTGTACATGATGTACGCCACGACGGTCACCGACAGCAGGACCACCGACAACTGGTCGAGGAAGGGGGTGCTGTAGCTCGCCAGGACCGCACGATGTGTGTGCGAACCGCCGCCCAGGAGCACCAGCTCATGGCGCCGCTTCGCAAAGCCCAGGTAGAGCGCCAGCAGCCCGCCACACAGCAGAAGCCAGATCGACGGCTGCACCCCGATCGCCGCCGAGCCGGCGACGAGTCGCATGATGAAGAAGGCCGCGATCGCAAAAACATCCACGATGACGACGTTCTTGAGCCACATGCCGTACAGCACGTTGAGCCCGAGATAGGCCAGAAGCACCGCGGCAACGCTCAGGCCCGCCATCGCGCCAGCCGCCAGTCCGGCGGCGCCCAGCGCCGCCGCGAGAATAAGCGCCGCCGCCGGATTGATCAGTCCTGAAGCGATCGGACGGCGTGCCTTGGCCGGATGCAACCGGTCGGCGTGCCGATCGATCACGTCGTTCATGAGGTACACGGCGCTGGCGACCGCGCAGAAGGCGGCGAACGCTACCAGCGCCCTCCACTGCGAATCCCAGAACAGCGCTTTTCCCGAGAACACGAGCGGCGACAGCACGAACCCGTTCTTCACCCACTGCTCGGGGCGAAGGGCGCGGACCCAGACACGAAGCCCGCCCTGAGCGGCCGTCATGTCAGGGTGCGCCACAGGAGCGCCGGGGTCGTGTCGCTGTTGGGTTGCCACGGATTCAGGGATGTTGGTCCAGCATGCCGCTTGCCTTGGCAAAAAGACGACCACAACGCGTCCCAGGCCGCGAAGATTTCGCTGAACGAACCCATCCGGGGCAGGTTCGAAATCAACTGGCAATCTGATGGTTCGCGGTGATTAGTGGCGCGCTGACAACACCGCAAGTGACAGTGTGGTGGATGGGCGACACACCCTGACGCCGAACAACTTCGCCGCGACCGTGCGAGTCAGTTCGGCTCGTTCCACAACGTCATATATAAACACAGGTTAGAGATCCTTAACGAGCTCGGCTGGACACGTTGAACCTGACGGCAACTGGCTTGCATGTGCGACCCATGCCCGTGAAAGCGCACAATATCCGTCACTCCAGCCGGTCTCATGCGAAGCGTCGTCGGAATGCAGCGGAATCAGGCAGTCGTTAACACGGGCACCTGTGCTTCACTCTCGGTGGTCGTCGTGTCATCGGGCTCGGCGCTGGCAGCCCAGCGCGCTACGCAGGCCCTGAAGACCGCGTCCCGGGATTTCCCGGCCCAGTTCATCGTGGTGGCCCAGGACGATGACCCGGCGTTCGTGTTGAGTGTCGAACGAACCGGCGCGGAGTTTGTGGTCGCGCCGTCTGGCTGCTCCCGCGCCGAGATGTGCGATCTGGGCATGAGCCGCGCCAGCGGTACAATCGTCGCCGTTCGGGATGACGTGGCCATCGGCGACGCTTCATGGCTGGATGCCTATCGAGCCGTGCTGCCGAAGGCGAGGCCCTCGACGTCCGCACCCATGGAATCGGTTGTCATGGACTCGATGGTTGCGGGGCGCGTCGGATTGGCGGATACCGCCACTTCATTTGGCACTCTCGAGGCGAAGACCAGCACCGCCTCGATTGAGATGGCCGCAGCGGGTTAACCGCCGGCCAGGCCGCGGTGGATGAAGACTCCGGCGTAAGCCTCCCAGAGTCGCAGTGGCCGTACTCTTGCATTTGCCCCATCACCGTTGCCGCTATCTTTCACGCTCGTCGAGGTAGCGGAGTACCCGGCTGCTCTCCAGGCGTGGGCGAAAGCGATATATGGTCAAGACAAGGGGCAGCTGAGGAAACGTGAGTTCAGAGCGGATAACGCCGCTGCGCGGCGTCGATCGACTCCAGAACGGAGACCACGTCGTTGTCATTGGCGGGGGTCCCGCCGGGCTGACGGCCGCCTACCTGCTCGCCAAGGACGGCGTCCGGGTCACGGTTCTCGAAGCCGACAACATCGTCGGAGGGATTTCCCGGACGGCCCAGTACAACGGGTACCGGTTTGATATCGGCGGCCACCGCTTCTTTACCAAGATCGCGCCGGTCGAAACACTCTGGCACGAGATCCTCGGTCCGGAGTTCATTTCGGTTCCGCGACTCTCACGCATTCACTACGGCGGGAAGTATTTCGACTATCCGCTGAAGGCCAAGAACGCCCTGCTGGGCCTCGGCCTCTGGAATACGTTCCTGTGCGTTGCCAGCTACATCCGCTGGCACTTCAAGCCGTATCCCGTCGAGGAAAACCTCGAGCAATGGGTCACGAACCGGTTCGGGAAGCGGCTCTTCGAGATCTTCTTCAAGACGTACACGGAAAAGGTGTGGGGCATCCCGTGCACCGAGATTCGCGCCGAATGGGCCGCGCAGCGGATCCAGGGGCTCAGCCTGGCCAAGGCGATCCTGAACGCCGCGCAGCTCCAGAAGCGCTCTGAGACCATCAAGACCCTCATCGACCGGTTCCAGTATCCACGTCTCGGCCCCGGCCAGATGTGGGAGACGGCGGCGGAAAAGATCCGAGGCTTCGGCGGCGAGGTGCACCTGCGTCACGAGGTGACGAGCCTCGAGCACCGTGCCGGACGGATCGTCGCTGCGCGCGTCAGGACGCCCGACGGGCCGCGCCGCATCGAAGCCGATCATTTCATCACCACGATGCCGCTGCGGAACCTGGCGCAGTCGCTCGATCCGTCTCCGCCGGCCGCGATCAGGGCGGCCGGGGATGGGCTGAACTACCGCGACTTCCTGACGGTCGCGCTGATGATCGACTCCGACGACGTCTTCCCGGACAACTGGATCTACATCCACACGCCGGGCGTGAAGGTCGGCCGTATCCAGAACTTCAACAACTGGAGCCGTGCCATGGTGCCCGAACCGGGGACGACGTGCCTCGGGCTCGAGTACTTCTGTTTCGAAGGCGACGGGCTCTGGTCGAGCGCCGACGCGGACCTGATCGCCCTCGCCACGAAGGAACTGGGCGAGCTCGGTCTCGTCGATCCTTCCAGGGTACGGGACGGCTGCGTGGTCAGGATGCCCAAGGCGTACCCGGTCTACGATTCGACGTACGCGGGCCACCTGGCCATGCTGCGCAGCTACATCGACCTCATCCCGAATCTCCACACCGTGGGCCGCAACGGGATGCACAAGTACAACAATCAGGACCACTCGATGTTCACGGCGATGATGGCGGTCGCGAACATGCGGGGTGCGGCGCATGACGTCTGGTCGGTGAACACCGACTTCGAGTACCACGAGGAACAGAAGATCGAGGAGCCGAGGCTCGAGGAGCCAAGGCTCGAGGAGCCAAGGCTCGAGGAGCCAAGGCTCGAAGCGACGCGGAACGGGCCAGCCCGCGGCGTTGGCGCTCGCGCCGCCTCGTGAGCGCGGGCAGTCCCATGGACGTGGTGCGGTTTGCGCTGATCGGCTGCGGTGACATCGGGATCCTGCGCGCCCGCGCGCTCGCGCGCGCGCCCGGCTGCCGTCTCGTGGCTGCCGCCGACACCGATGTCGCGAAGGCGTCGAACGTCGCATCGCTGGTCCCCGGCGCCGTCGCGCTCACTGACTGGCGGGACGCCGTCCGCCGCGAGGACGTGGACGCCGTGATCGTGTCGACGCCGCCCTCGCTGCACGAGGAAATGACCGTCACGGCGCTCGAGGCGGGAAAGCACGTGCTGTGCGAAAAACCGCTGGCGCGCACGCCGGACGAATGCCGCGCGATGGTCGCCGCGGCACAGCGGACTGGCAAGCGGCTGGCGACAGGATTCAACTACCGGTTCTATCCATCGTTTGCACGGGCCCGTGAGGTGCTCGACAGCGGATTGATCGGCGAGCTCGATCATGTGCGTTCCTATGGCGGCTACTCCGCCACCTCGCACAACCAGCCCTGGGTGCACGACGCGGCGACGGTGGGCGGCGGTGCGCTACGCGACATCGGCGTCCATCTGATCGACCTCACCCGGGACTTCCTCGGTGACGTGGTGTCGGTACAGGGTGCGGCGACCGGGCGCGTCTGGAAGTTCCCCGGCTGCGAGGACAACGGCTTCGCGTTGCTCACCAGCAGCCAGGGGAACCTGGCCTCGGTGCACGCCAGCTGGACGGAGTGGGGACGTTATCAGTTCCGCATCGAGATCTACGGGACGCGCGGCTTCATCCGTGCCACCTGCTTCCCCATGATGACGAAGGTGGTGTGGGCGACGGAGACCGCCGGCCCGACGCAGTCGAAGACCGACTGGTTTCCGCGCGTCGCGTTAGGTGAGAAGCTCAGGAGCTACCGCTGGGTTGTCGTCGAGAGCTTCATCGAGGAGCTGGCGGCGTTCGTCGAGTACGTGCACGGTCGTCCTTCACGCGTGGGCACCGGTGCGGATGGCCTGCGGGCCGTGGAGATCGCGTTCGAGGCCGCGGGCACCGTTCCCATCGTGACGTCGGGACAGGGCACGGTCGGGGAGACCGCGCGACACGGCCCGATCGGGCAGCCCGAAGGGGCGGCGGCGCGACTCTCCGTGGTGGCTCTCGCCTTTGGTGGCGGGCTGTCGCAATGCCTGGCGGCGCTGCAGCCGCAGGCCGACGCGCTCAACGTCGAAGTGGTCGTCCCATACGACAGCACCCTGGAAGACCCGGACGCACTCAAGCGGGCATTTCCAGGGATCCGCTTTTCGGAGCTGCCCGGCATCCGCACGCCGGCGGAACTGAGGTCGGTCGGTGCGGCGATGGCCACCGGCGATGTCATCGCGTTCCTCGAGGGGCATTGTCGGCCGGCGGCGGACTGGTGTGCGCGCGTCCTCGCGGCGCATCGCGCGCCACATGCCGCGATCGGCGGGCCGATCGAGAAAGGGCTGCCTGACGAGGGTGGCGATGACACGGCGCTCAACTGGTCGGTGTACCTGGCGGACTACAGCCGGTACATGCTGCCGCTTCCCGAAGGGGCGACACACTCGCTGTCGGACTGCAACGTGTCGTACAAGCGTGCGGCGCTCGATGCCACGAGGGACCAGTGGGCCACCGAGTTCCACGAGAACGTCATCAATGCCGCCCTGCGCGGTGCCGGCCAGACCCTCTGGTTCGATCCGGCCATGGCGGTGTTCGAGCAGCGCCGGTTGTCGGTCGGTGCCGCGCTCAGGGATCGCTTCAGCTTCGGCCGGCTCTTTGGCAGCACGCGCGTGCCGGGGGTGGCGCTGCCGAAGCGCGTCGCCTGGTCCGCCGCGGCCGTGCTGATGCCTCCACTGCTCGTAGCGCGAGTGGCCGGCAACCTCCGGCGACGCGGCCGTCATCGCAACCAGCTGTTGCGCTGCCTGCCCGCGCTGACGATGATCTCGGCGGCATGGATGGCGGGCGAAGCGGTGGGATACCTCACGGGCAGGGCCGGCAGGGCACTCCAGCCGTCGGCGCACCGCCCGGCGCCGCTCACCGCCTGACGATTCGTTCCCTGCTTGCGGCACCGGAGCCGCGACCGGATCCGCCATGATTATTGGAGTCGACGCCACGTGCTGGGCGAATGGCCGTGGGTACGGACGGTTCGCCAGGGAGCTGATGCGCGCCATGACGCGCCAGGCGCCGGGGGACGAGTTCGTGTGCTTCGGCGACCAGCGGTCGTTCGCGTCGTATCCCGACCCGGAGCCTAACGTCAGGCTCGTCGAGGTCGGCCTGGACGAGTCGCCGACCGTAGCGGCGGCGGCGGATTCGAGCCGCTCGCTTCGCGACCTCCTGCAGCTCACCCGGGCGGTGTCACGCGAGAAGCTCGATGGCTTCTTCTCGCCGTCGGTCTACACGTTCTTTCCGTTGCCGCCCCGGCTGCCCGCGGTGGTGACGATCCACGACACCATCCCGGAGCGCTTTCCAGCGCTCACGCTCCCCTCCGCGCGCGCCAGGTTGTTCTGGACCCTGAAGGTGCGGTTTGCCTTGTCCCAGGCGCGCCTGGTGCTCACCGTTTCGGAATATTCCGCCCGGTCCATCGCGAGTGTCCTTCGCGTTCCGGCGAACCGGATCAGGGTCTGCGTCGAGGCCCCGTCCGCCGCGTACCGTCCCTGCACCGAGGAAGAGATCCTGGCGGGTGCCCGGCGCGCTGGTATCCCGGACGCCACGCCGTGGTTCGTGTACGTGGGAGGATTCAACCCGCATAAGCGGGTGGACCTCATCCTCCGCGCCCACGCCGAGCTCTCCGTGCTCGCCAGTCCTGCGCCGCACCTGTTGCTGGTCGGGTCACGGACGGGTGATGTGTTTCACAGGGACTCGGAGAAACTCGACGCGATAATCCGGAATGCGGGTACCGGAAGCCTCGTCCACTGGACCGGCTTCGTCGAAGACGAAGAGCTCCGCCCGTTACTGGCCGGCGCGACCGCACTGCTTCTCCCGTCCGAAGCGGAAGGCTTCGGGCTGCCCGCCGTCGAAGCCGCTGCCTGCGGTACCCCGGTCATCGCCACGAGGGAAAGCCCCCTGCCGGAGCTGCTCGAGGGCGGTGGCTTTTTCGTGGATCCGGGCGATCTCGAAGGCCTGCGCGACGCCATGCGCCAGCTTGCCGATCCGGCACTCCGCACTTCGATGGGACGGACCGCGCGTCAGCGGGTGGCCTCGCTGTCCTGGGACAGGGCCGCGGAGAGCGCCCTGGCGGCCATCCACGAAGTCGCCCGCTGATTACGTTTCCGGGCGCGGCGACGCGGGTCGAGCGAAGGGGTCCTGTCCGGCCTACTTGATCGCGAGGAAGCCTTCGAAGCTCACCCACTTCATGACGGTCATGATGTCGGTGAAGCCGGCGCGGCGAAGGAGTCCGAGATTTCCCTCGGTCGAGAACGGTTCGAGGACGCCCTTGAGGCTCGATGTCTTGTTGAGGATCTCGTCGGCACTGAAGCCATTCCGCGCCTTGAAGTCGTTGTACAGCGCCACCGACATGTCCTGGAACCGCGCGTCGGGACCACGAACCTTCTCGAACATGAGCAGCGCCCCACCCCAATGCAGTCGCTCGTAGATGCGGTTGATGAGATCCTGCCGATGACGCGGCTGCACGAACTGGATGCAGTAGTAGGACACGAAGAGGTCGGCCTTCTCGAACGGATGAACGAGGGCATCGTCGCAGACGACCTCCACGTTTCCGAGGCCGGCGCAGTGCATCCGTGCCTTGTCCACCATGGCCTCCACGGGGTCGATGCCGATCCAGCGAGCACCAGGCTTGTGGCCGTGATGCTCAGCGAGCTTCCGCAGCAGCTGGCCGGTCGACGTCCCGATCTCGTAGCAGGTGCTGTCATCGCGGATGAAGTAATCGCTGATGGCGCAGACCAGCTCGTGACCGGCGTCGTACAGCGGCACCGATTGCCGCACGTGGTCGACGAACGTCTCGGCGACACTGCCGTTAAAGGACCAGCTCGCACGCCTGGTCTCGATTTCGTGACCAACCTTCATGTCATCTCCCGTGAGGCCCCTTCGGGCGAGCCTAGGTTAGCGGCCGCCATTTGCAAGCGCCAGCCGCGCGCCGTGCCCGGGATGGAGCACAGTTCGTGAGCCCGATCGATTCATTGCCGCACGTCCAATGGAGCGGTGTCGAGGGGCGGCCGCTGGTCCTCGCCGGTCCCTGCAGCGCGGAAAGCGAAACGCAGATGATGGAGAGCGCGCGCCGGCTGCAGGGCATTCGCATCGACTACCTGCGCGCGGGAATCTGGAAGGCACGAACGCGACCGGCGAGCTTCGAGGGGATCGGAGACACCGCGCTGCCGTGGCTGGTGAAGGCGGGGCAAGCGTACCAGCTGAAGACCGCGACGGAAGTCGCGACGGCAGCGCACGTGGAGTCGGCGCTTCGGCACGGGGTGGACCTGCTCTGGATTGGCGCGCGCACCACGGTGAACCCGTTTTCCGTGCAGGAAATCGCCAATGCGCTGCGCGGGGTAACGGTCCCCGTGCTGGTGAAGAACCCTACCAGCCCGGATCTCGGCCTGTGGACTGGAGCGCTCGAGCGTATCAACCACGCCGGGGTGCGCGGGCTGGGAGTGATTCATCGCGGATTCGGTGTCGCGGCGAGCCGACGCTTTCGCAACCCGCCCATGTGGGAGCTGGCGATCGAGTTCCGGCGCCGGCATCCGGCGATCCCCATGGTCACCGATCCCAGTCACATCACCGGCACACGGGACCTGATCCAGGACATCGCGCAGCAGGCGCTCGATCTGGGGGTCGATGGGCTGATGGTGGAAGTACATCCCGATCCGGATCGCGCCTGGAGCGACGCCGCGCAGCAGGTCACGCCCGAGCGCCTGGGGGAGATCCTGCACCACCTCAAGGTGCGCCGGGAGACGTCGGCCGACGCTGGCTTCCTCGCGGCGCTCGAGGCGCTGCGGGAACGCATCGATCGCATCGATCACGACCTGATCGACATGCTGGCGATGCGGATGCGCGTGGTCGAGGAGATCGCCGACTGCAAGCGCGAGAACAACGTGTCCACGCTGCAGGTCACGCGGTGGGCCGCGCTGCTCGAGGATCGCGCGTCCCGCGCCGCGGCACTCGGGCTCGCGCCGGAGTACGCGCGCGCGCTGTACGAGATCATCCATCGCGAATCGGTCCGGCGGCAGAGCGAGATCATGGCCGAGGAACCCTCGACGCAACTCCCGGTGGACGGCTAGGCTGATGCCGTTCGTCGGGCCACGGCGAGGAGCGTGGGGCCAATCGCCGTCAGCGCGGCGCGTCCCACGGACAGTCGCGCCGCGACTCGATAGGCATCGACGCCGGCGCGAACCAGTGAGGATGCTCCCGCACGTTGCGCGTCGGTAACAGGCGGCGGCCCGACCCGCGGCCGCTCGAAGCGCGGCGGCGTGAGGAGTCCTCTGAGGTCGGCGGCGCTCAGCAGGTGGCGACGCGGCGGAACCATGCCTCGCCGGGTCGCCCAGGCGTGAACCAGCGATGCCGGCAGCCAGCCGCCCATCGGGAGTCCGACGTGGGGATCGGGGCCCAGGCTCCATCGGTTAGCCGTCGTCAGGCGCAGCCAACCGCCGGGGCGCAGCACGCGCGCGGCTTCCCCGAGCACCTGGGCGGCCGGCATCGCATTCTCGAGCAGCGATTCGGAGGCGACCACGTCGGCGGCGGCATCGGACAGCGGCAGCCGGGTCGCGGCCGCGCAGGCCAGCGTCGCCTGCGCCCGGCGTTCCCGGAGCCGCGCGGCAGCCAGCACCAGCCAGCGCAGCCCGACGTCGATCCCGACCAGCTCCACGTTAGGCGCCTGGGCCGCGACCAGGAGGGGGCCGGTGCCGCACCCAACGTCCACGACCGTGCCGCGGTCGCCCTCGACGGCGACCCCGCACCAGGCCTGCCAGGACGCGAGCACGGCCCGCGAGCGTTCCTCCGCGGCCAGCGTCCCGGCAATGAAGCGTTTCGCCTGCGCCGGTGACACCCGTTCATTCGTTTCATAGTAGGAAGCGAGCGCCGCTTCGAATCCGCCTGCTGCGGCGCGATCGGCCAGGCGTTCCGCCGCCCGCAGGTCCTCATCGCGGGTGAGATACGGATCCTCCGTGCCTTCCCCGCGGAGGTCCGGGATACCGAACCACACCGGCCATCGCGCCGGACAGCCGGTGCAGTCCAGGCGTGTGACGTCATCGGGCGCCGGAGCGCCGGCGCGCAGCGGTGCCCGGCACGCGGGGCAGCGCAGGGCCAGGGCTGCCGTCACTTCGGTGATTTCCTGGACACGACTCCGGGATAGTATGCGCTGGAGCCTCCGGATTCGAGCGTCCACAGCGTGTCGTCGCCCCGTGCCCGCGACCGGCCGGTAATCCGGAAACGCCGCGCCGCTGCCGGCGTCTACTCCGTGCCACTCGTCGTACGTGGTAGGTTGTTCCGCCAGTGTTCCTGCCGGGGCGCGGTCCCTCGTCAGGCGCACCTGTCCTTCCCCGACGACCCGGTGCCCAAGGGGCGATGCCCGACCTCCGCCAGACGCGAACTTTCCTGAACCTTGCCGCCGGCGAAACCATCGCTCGAGCGCTCGCGTTCGTGGCCATGCTGGTCGTGGCCCGCCGACTTGGCCCGGCAATGTATGGAGTCATCGGCGTGACGTCGGGGATCATGTTGTACCTGAACCAGATCGCCGACGCGGGCGTGGAACTCGCCGGCGTCCCGGCGGTGGCCCGCCAGCGCGACCGGCTGAGTGAGCTCGTCTCCTCGGTGTTGTCGGGGCGCGTTCTCCTTGCCGGCGTGCTGACCGCGCTGGTTGTCGTCGTGGGCCTTTTCGCGTTCCCGCAGCCCGACGGGGCGATTCTCGCGATCTACTCCCTTGGCCTCGTCTTCGTCGCGCTGGGCACGCGGTGGGTGTTTCTGGGACTCCAGCAGGCGTCATGGGTCGCCGCGGCGCGGATCAGCGGTGAACTGACGGCGCTCGCCCTGATCGTCATCACCCTCGGCGGCGTGGGAGACGTTGCTGTCGTGCCGGTCGCCGCCGTCATCGGCCTCGCCGTCGCCACCTGCGCCATGCTTTTCGGACTTCGCGGACTCGGCGTCCATCCGCGCCTGACGAGTGACCGGGAGGCCAGCCGGACGCTGTTCGCGCGCGGACCGCACCTCGTCGGTTTCACGCTGCTCGGCCTCGTGCTGTTCAACGCGGACCTGATCTACCTTCGCTTCGTCGCGGGGCAATCGGCCGCCGGCTACTACGCGGCCGCGTACACGTTCATCGCGTTTGCGGCCAACCTCTCCGTGGCGTGGGCGCACAGTGTCATGCCAACCATGGCACGGTATGAACGGACCGACACCGGTCGAAACGATGTCTACGAAACGTCGATGCTCCTGGCATACACCGTGGCGCTCCCGGTAGCCGTCGGCGGCATCCTCACTGCCACTCCGCTGATCAGGCTCGTGTTCGGCGGGGACTATGCCCCCGCGGTCCCGGCGCTGGTCTGGCTCCTCCCGGCTGTGCCCATTGCCGCGGTGCGGGAGATCGCCGTTGTCGGCCTCATTGGAACTGAGGGCGGCGAACGGCGGCTGGTCCGGATCAATGCGATCTGCGCCGCGTTCAACATCGCCATCCTGATCCCGGTGGTTCCGGTGTACGGATTGATCGGCGCCGCAGTTGTCACGGTGCTGACGGAGATCCTGCGCCTGACGATTGCCTTTCGTTTTGCGGTCGAGGCGGGGTACCGCCCGCCCGGCGTCGTCCGCTTTGCCAAGCCGACCCTGGCTGCGGGAGCCATGGTCCCAGCCCTGACACTCCTGGGGGACCGTCCATTTCCACTCCTGCTGACGGTTGGCGCTGCCGTTTACGCAGGGGTTCTGCTAGTTACCGGTGTCCTGCGGTTTCGCGCCCCCTTCGCGGTGCGTCTTGTGGTCTGACTATTGCCGTTCATTCGGAACTCGCGTTGCAGGTAGCCGCGGACCACTAACGCATGCTAAGATGCTGTATGGCTGAGAGTTACGTGTTTCCGGATTCTTTCGGAACGGAGGCCTTCTGGTCGCTGTACTCCCGGCGCCCGGACCTGATGTCGTGACTTCATTGGCGGCACCTTCGCGGAGGGGCGTACGCCCGCTCC